>JANNFZ010000250.1:0-7747 GCA_031380375.1 Hyphomicrobiales bacterium | reverse complement strand
GCCAAGCCTGAGGAAAAGGAAATTCTCAAGTCCTTTGCCACTTACGAAACGATCAGGGACAGCATCGAACAGGCGTCGCCCGCCAAGCATTTTGAGCGCCTCAGCTTCGCGGTTCTTGGCATCAAGGACATTTACAACGGCCAACCCCTTGCTGACGTCATCAAGGACCGGATGGTGGATGTCTGGTGGCTTCTTGCAACATTCGCTGCCCTCGCAAGCCTTCTTTTCCTCCGCCCCCTCAACTTAACCCGACTGACCAAGGAGTAGTTCATGCTCACATTCAATTCACGAAACCTTGCAACCCTTGCTTTCATCATCGCACTTGGCAATTCAGCACTTCCGGCAATGGCCGCAACGGATACCGATGGTGATGGAATCCCGGATGCCGCCGAACCGGTTCTGGGCACGGATCCCATGAACGCCGATACGGACGGGGATCGCGTCAATGACCTGGCGGACAAGCAGCCACTTGTCGCCGAGAATCCCATCGCGCAAACAGGCAATCCAAAGGGCTTTACCTTCACCGCCAAGGTTGAAGACAATTTTGATCCGGTATCCAAAAAGGACGCGCCTGACCACCTTGAACTGGAAGTAAAAAATATCTCAGGCGAGACCTTGAACGATCTCGTCATGTTTTATTCGATGAAAGATGACGGGACCGGTAAAATTGAGTCCTACTACAAGCCTTTGCCGGACATAACCGTCAATGCAGGCAAAACAGTCGCCCTGAATTTTGATGACACGGGCCTGCCGGGGCATTTCCGCGATAACCCGAACTCCGGCTACCATATGTCTCAAAATGCCAAAACCTTTACGGTTCAGCTTGCGGCGGCGGGTTATGCGCCGGTGCAGATTGAATTCAAGAAGGACAAGGGCGGTGCCGAGCAGGCCGACTGACCAAAAAAACGACGGCAGAAAGTGGTCTGCCGTCGGATCTGCTGAGATGCGGTTGGTGTTAATTGTTGCCTTCTTCTCCAGTTTCCCCCTCTTCGCCGTTTTCACCGTTCTCGTCCTGCCGGTTGCCTTCGCTGCTTTCTGCGGCAGCCATCTTCAAAACCTTGCCCGTGTCAAGATCAACGAAGACATCGGTGCGCTTACCATCGGGCATGAGAACTTCCACCTGGTAGCTGACCGCGCCATTTTCGTCGTTAAGGCCCGACTCCACGGCTTTGCCTTTGGATTCGTTTTCAGCCGCCCGAATGGCATCTGCAATGCTGATCTTGGCGTTCATTATGGCCTGGGTCTCGTTGACCTCGGCTTCGCCAGATTTCGCATTTTCCTCCGCGAAAGCAGGGACAGCCATGGCCAAGGGAACCAAAAATGCTGCAGCAACGAGATTTTTTCCGATTAACATGTAGACCTCCTGAGTTTGCGAAAGCGCAGTGCTTCGCTCCAGGCGACTAGATGATGGATTAATGCGCCCGGGGAGAGGCGAGAGCCTTACAGCTGCGTATGCCGGCGGTAACCTGGATTTCTTACAATTCCGTAAGTTGGCGGCAAGGATGCAGGCGGAACTGACCTGCTAGGTTGCGATTCTGAAAAGCTCGCGCACTTTATAGATTTTAGAGTAACATACCGCACGGAAGCATTATCGAAATGATTGATAAATTTACTGTAAAATCGCCCACAGAAGGCGGCACAAAACCTGACATACGCCCTAAACAACCATATACAGCGTCATGGTCACAGAAACGGGTTGGAATGAAATTGCTCTTGATAGAAGATGATGAGCGCACGGCTGAATTTATCCTGCGAGGCCTCAAGGAGCACGGCCATGTCGCTGACCATGCGGCAAATGGCAAGGATGGATTGTTTCTTGCGGCCAGCGAGAAATACGATGCGGTGATCGCAGACCGTATGTTGCCGGGGCTGGACGGCCTCAGCATCGTAAAAATGCTGCGCTCAACTGGCAATCATGTGCCGACGCTGTTTTTGACAACAATGGGCGGCATTGACGACCGCGTTGAAGGATTGGAAGCGGGCGCCGACGATTACCTCGTAAAGCCATTCGCATTTGCCGAACTGCTTGCCCGGCTTGGCGCACTCATGCGGCGCCCGCCTGTCAATGATGTCAAAACCACGCTTCGAGTCGGAGAACTGGAAATTGACCTTTTGAAGCGCATCGTTACGCGCGCGGGCAAGACCGTCGACCTTCAGCCGCAGGAATTCAAACTGCTGGAATATCTCATGCGCAGCGAGGGGCGCGTTGTGACGCGCACCATGCTGCTTGAGAATGTCTGGGATTTTCATTTCGACCCGCAAACCAGTGTTGTCGAAACCCATATCAGCCGCCTGCGGGCAAAGATCGACAAGGGGTTTGACACCGAAATGCTGAAGACCATGCGCGGCGTGGGATATTCCCTCCGTGCTTAGCAAGCGGCTTTTCAAGACCGCCAGCTTTCAACTGACGGTATTCTTCGGCCTTATTTTTGCTTTCAGTTTCATGTCTCTCCTGTTTATTACCTATTGGACGGCGACCAGCGCGCTTCGATCTCAAATGCAATCGGAAATTCGCGCCCAGCTTGCGGTAATGGCGCTTGAAGCCCAGTCCGATGGCGTCGCAACAATTATTCAGGATATTGATGAAAGGACCGCGCCGTCAGACCGGCAAGCCGAGTATTATTTTTTAAGCGACGGCAAGGGCAAAAAGCTTGCGGGAAACCTTGACGGAATTGTGCCGCAGGAGGGATGGCGGGAATCCGGGCTAAGTGATTCAATACTTGCAAAGCCGGATGGCAACGCTGACGATGATCACCAGATCTGGGGCCAGGGAGTCTTCTTATCGGATGGCTCGTTCCTGCTGGTGGGGCAAGACGCCTTTCGTGTGCTGTCAGCCCAGGAGTCCATCATCAATTCATTTGCCTGGTCCGCCGGCATAGCGCTCTTACTCGCAGTGTTGGCGGGCCTGGCTGTTAGCCGGGGATTTTTGCACCGCATTGACGATATCAATAATACGAGCCTCGCGATAATCGATGGCCGGTTGAAGGAAAGAATACCCGTTCGGGGCACTTCTGACGAAATCGACAGGCTGTCGGCCAACCTCAATCGCCTATTCGACAGCAACCAGTCGCTTCTGGAAAGCCTAAAGCAAGTTAGCGCCAACATCGCCCATGATTTGAGAACGCCCCTGAGCCGCTTGCGCCAGGGCCTCGAAGAAGCAAGATCGAAAACCGGCAACAGCAAGGCCTATGCGGCCGCAATCGATTCCGCGGTCATAGAGGCAGACCAGCTCTTGGCGACATTTGCGGCACTGTTGCGCATTGCCCAAATTGAGTCGGGATCACGAAAATCGGGATTCAAGACCGTCAGCCTGACCAGCATTTTTGATCGTGTCACAAGCGCATATCGGGCTGTGGCAGAAGATCAAGGCAAAGAACTGGCGACGACACTCGAAGATAATCTCGACTTTGATGGAGATGGCGAGCTTTTGCTCCAGATGGTTGCCAATCTCACGGAAAATGCCATCCGGCATACGCCTTCCGGTACCCGCATAATCCTGACCCTTGAGAACTCGGATCAGGGCATCGCGGCCACCATAGCGGATTCAGGCCCCGGCATTCCCGCTGATCTTCGGGACAAGGTGTTTGAACATTTTTACAGGCTGGATACCAGCCGCGCTACCGCGGGAAGCGGCCTTGGCCTTGCTCTCGTGTCGGCCATCGCAAACCTTCACGCGATCCGCATTTCCCTGCACGACAACAAGCCAGGTCTCCTGGTTAGGCTGGATTTCCCCGGACGTTAATTGCCCAGGGGTATGCTTGTGCCGAATTCCGAAGAAAGCTTAAGCCCGACCACCTGCACATCCTCGCCATCCGCACGGTCAAACGTATAGCCAGCGCCAACCGACCAAGTTTCACCGAACATGCTGATGGATTTACCCAGGTCATACATGGCCGTTGCATCCACAAGATATTCGGACGCATCAGCGCCGTCGGCGACAAGCTCGGTTTGCTGCGTATAGGCCACGGAATAGGTTGCTGGACCTGTCTCAATTGCGGCTGATCCGGTCATGGCAATGGCATCGTCAGTCGAGCCTTCAAAATTGTTGAACCATGCGGCCTCGCCGAAAAGCCTGAGGGTTGTCTCTTCACTGAGAGAAATCGACTTGTTCAGGCTGCCAAGAATGCCGAGTTCATTGCCGTCGCTGCCCTCGCCGCCCTTCTGGTAGCGCGCGGCAAGCTGGTAGCCAAAGCGGCCCTCGTCATAGCAATTGTCAACGTCCGCTCCCAGGCAGCCATCCAGCGCCACGGCAACGGATGAAACGCCCTTGGTGTTACCCGCCCCGCCGTCGTCCAGGCTCGCCCGGCCGCGATTGGTGAAGAGTGATTCGCTCAGGATCGTCCGGTCAACGGTAAAGGCGCTCACCTGCAACTGGTTGGAGAGGCCCGCCGCCTCGAAGCTGTGGCCAGCGCCGCCACCCAGGCGTTCGGCCAACTCGTAATTCTCGGCCAGGTCAGTGCCGTGAATGCCGGGCGTCACATCCCAGGCCCGTCCAAAGGCCGGGTGAATCTTGCCGCCCCAGATACTGAAGTCCCCGAAATCATATTGCGCCTGCAAAACATCAACATAGGTGCCGGTTCCGCTGAAAATCTGGTTCTTTCCGGGTTCTGCGTCGATCACCGGCTCGGAAATGATGTTGGCGATGAATGACAGCCCGTCCGTGGCCTTGAGCTTGAAATAATTCTCGGAGTTTGGGCTAAGAAGATAGGAATCACCAATTGAGCTGTCACTGGGATGAACCCACTCAGCTTTGAGGTCAAATGTGCTCGCATATTCAAGGCAGGGACCGGCGCACTCTTCGGGGGAGGTCGCGTCCGCCGCTCTTGCATGGGCCATGGGAAGGGCGAAAACGGCGAGAATGCCTAAAAGAGCAGTCGGGCGCATGAGGGACTCCAGTTGGACGGCGGCGCGGTGAATTCGCCTTTTCCCTCGTACGGTCCCGACCTTACCCAAATTGGGCCGCTGGATTACAAAAATGTATGGTTGCGAACAATGCCATGTAAGGGACGCGGCTTAAAAGCAAGCGCACTGGAGGCAGGCACTGGCGTCAGAAGACCTCCGGCATTTCAGCGCCAAGGCCCCCGGCCCCGGCAATTCGGAGTATCCCCCATGAAGAAGCTTATTCTCGCAACGGCCCTTATTTCCGCCGTTGTGGCCGCTGGATTTGTGCCTCTGGCCTCTGCAGCACCTGTCCCCTGCGAAGACATGCTGAAGACCCTTACTGAAACCCTGAAGACGGCCAAGCTCAGCGACGCGGACATGAAGGCGGTCACCGAGCTTCAGACCAAGGGCACCGAGCGCTGCAATGCCGATGACGACAAGCGCGCCGACGCTTTCTTCACCGACGCCCTCAAGCTCGCCGGCAAGAGGTAAAACTCAGCGATTGTGACCTTCCAAACCAAGGAGAATTAACATGCTCACGCAGGCATACGAAGAATCTTCGACTCAATTCAACCGGGTGCCGAAGGTCACAGTCGACTTTTGGCTGATCAAGCTCATGGCAGTCACCATGGGCGAGACAGCTGCGGACTATCTCGCGGTAAATATGGGGCTGGGCCTCAGCACAACCTCCCTCATCATGAGCTCAATTCTCCTCGTGGCGGTATTTCTCCAGTTCGCCCAGAAGAAGTATGTGCCATGGGCCTATTGGATGGCCGTTGTCCTCATCAGCATCGTCGGCACGCTCATCACTGACAACCTGGTGGATAATTTCGGCGTGCCCCTCATAACGACCACCATCGTCTTCAGCATTGCCCTGCTGGCAACATTCGCCCTTTGGTACGCCTATGAAAAAACCCTCTCCATCCACACCATCTTCACGACACGACGCGAGGTTTACTACTGGCTGGCCATCCTCTTTACATTCTCGCTGGGCACCGCGGCCGGCGATCTCGTCGCCGAGCACTTTGAACTTGGTTACCTGACGACTGGCCTTCTCTTCGGCGGAATTATCGCCGCCATCGCCTTTGCCTACTACGTCCTGAAAATTGACGGCATTCTGGCCTTCTGGCTGGCCTATATCCTGACACGTCCACTTGGCGCCTCCTTCGGCGACCTGCTTTCGCAACCCATGGAATATGGCGGGCTGGGATTCGGCACAATCATCACCAGCGCGCTTTTTCTCACTGCCATTATTGCTATCGTGGCCTACATGACAATTACGCATGAAGGGGATGACGCTATCGTGACGGCGGAGGGCTAGGCTAAAAAGTGTCAAGTCCAGGTTTGTTGATTATGTATGTGATCGATGCTGGATTGACTTACTGGATCAACAGCTGGAGCGGACATAACTGGTATGCCGATATGCTTGTGAGGTGGGTCTCCTCAGCCGGCATCCCAATCATGATTGTTGTGGTGACCGTCCAATGGTGGACGCTGCAAAACCGAAAGCAAACACGTCATGTGCTCTTGACTGCGGGCTTTTCGTTTATGCTGGGCCTTGCCCTCAACCAGCTTATCCTGCTCTTTATACATCGGGTTCGCCCCTATGACGTGGGTGTTACAAATCTCCTGATAGCCCCAAGCGATGATCCGTCATTTCCATCCGACCATGCAACAGCAGCATTTGCCATTGCGGCCGTGTTTCTGGCATATCATTTTAAAGGTGCAAAAATACTTCTGTTTGCTGCTATTCTGATTTCGGCGTCGCGTGTCTATGTTGGGACACATTTTGTATCTGACGTCGTAGGCGGTGCTGTTACGGGGATACTCGCTGCGGGAGTTGTCCCATGGATATATAGGGAGGATACCCGCGCTGACCGCTTCCTGACAAGCATTCTTTAGGTGAAACGTGTTTGATTTCCTTTCGCCCGTGTGGATTCATGATCTCATCCAGGCCTATGGACTATGGGTCTTGTTTGGCATCGTCATGCTCGAAAGCATGGGCCTGCCGATGCCGGGCGAAATGGCGCTGGTGACCGCAGCACTCTATAGCGCGACGACGCATCAGGTCAGCATCCTATCAGTCATCAGCGTGGCAGCCGTTGCGGCAATCATCGGGGACAACCTGGGCTATCTGATCGGCCGTACGATTGGCCTCCGCCTGATCGTTCGTTACGGAAGATACATCGGCCTGTATGAGCGCCGCCTTAAAGTCGGCCAATACCTGTTTCTCCAACATGGCGGCAAGATTGTCTTCTTCGGGCGCTTCGTTGCATTCCTGCGAACCTTTGCTGCTCTTCTCGCTGGAGCAAACTTGATGCGGTGGTCCCACTTCCTGCTTATGAACGCGTTAGGCGGAGTTTGCTGGGCATTGGTATTCGGCTTCGGGGCTTACCTGTTGGGAGAGTAGATAAAGCGGGTGGCGGGTCCGGCCGGCGTGCTGGTGTTTGTGGTGGCGGTCATTCTGGTTATAGCTGGATTCGTCTTCTTTCGCCGCCACGAGAAAGAACTGGAAGAACGGGCGGAGGCGGCCATTCCCCGCTTGCATGGATAAGGGCCACGCGAGGCGCGCGGCCCTTTAACCCAAGTCGTCGTTCGACACCTGTTGCGCTAGTTGTTGATGCCGTTCAGGTATCGGCAGGTCTCCTCAGTCTTCTGATTGCTGCCGTAAACAAAAATACGGTTACGGTCATCGGGTCCATCCATGCTCTCTGCAACGCGACGCGGCTAAACCCGGGCCCGCTCAACGTCAGCGTCGGCACCACCGCTAACTTGCTCACGGTTGAAGAATGTCACAAGGCATACGCGTTCCGGGTTGTTACCTGGATCCTGGTTGCCGCCTTCATCCTGGTTGATATATATATAT
>JANNFZ010000234.1:0-2275 GCA_031380375.1 Hyphomicrobiales bacterium | reverse complement strand
GTCGGCGCAAAACTCGACAAAGGCTTCCGCGAACTCCGCCAATCAAAACGTGTGAGCATCGGCCATGATGTGTGGATTGGCCATGGTGCCGTCATTCTTCCCGGCCTCACCATCGGCCATGGCGCGGTCATAGCCGCAGGTGCCGTGGTCACCAAAAATGTAGAACCCTGTGCAATCGTCGCAGGTGTACCCGCAAAGCGCATCAAGTGGCGCTTTCCGAATTTAATCCGTACACGGATCATAAAACTTGCGTGGTGGGACTGGGCGCATGACCAACTGGCCGAAGCCGTGGCCGACATGCAGAAACTTTCGGCAAAAGATTTTTTGGCGCGCTACGAACTTTTGCGCCGCACATAGAGGTCAACCGGATCCTCGGCGGCACCAATGCGTTGTGACCGGGCAAACCCAAGTTTTTCCACCATGCGGAGAGACCCGACATTCTCCGGTGAAACAATCGCCACCGTTTCATCGCCCGGCAAATGCCCATCACCCCAATTTTGAATGGCCCGCAAGGCCTCGATCGCAAGTCCCTTGCCATGCTGTGAGGACGCCAACACGAAACCGAGTTCCGGCCGGCCTGCAATTTCCGCCAAGCCATCGCGCATGAAATCGCCAAAGCCCATTTCGCCGATCACCCGGTCATCGTTTCTGTCGGTCACTGCCCAATAGCCAAAACCCAGAAGTTGCCAATGCCCGAGTGACCGCAGCACCCTGAACCATATCTCCTGTCGCGAAAAAGCCCGGCCCGTGATGTGGCGATGAACTTCCGGCTCGGCCCATATCTCAACGAGCCGATCAACGTCGCCCGGCGCAAAACCGCGCAGCCGCAAGCGCTCAGTTTCAAGCCGCGGCGCGGCGGCGGGGCGTGGGTCTGGCATTGCCTGTGGCTGTGTCGGCGAAAAGTTCAGCGAGCTTTTCGGTCATGGCACCGCCCAGTTCCTCGGCATCGACGATGGTGACGGCGCGCTTGTAATAGCGCGTCACGTCATGGCCAATGCCAATGGCGATGAGTTCAACGGGCGAGCGCCCCTCGATGTCGGTGATGACCTGGCGCAAATGCCGCTCAAGATAATTTCCGGAATTGACCGACAGGGTTGAATCATCAACCGGTGCGCCATCCGATATCACCATCATGATGCGGCGCTGTTCGCTGCGGCCGAGCAAGCGGTTGTGCGCCCAGATCAATGCCTCGCCGTCGATATTTTCTTTCAGCAAGCCCTCACGCATCATCAGGCCAAGGTTTTTCCGGGCCCGCCGCCATGGTTCATCCGCCGCCTTGTAGACGATATGGCGAAGGTCATTGAGCCGGCCGGGATTGACGGGTTTTCCCGCCCCAAGCCAGGTTTCCCGCGCCTGCCCGCCCTTCCAGGCCCGTGTGGTGAAGCCGAGAATTTCAACCTTCACGCCGCAACGCTCAAGCGTGCGCGCCAAAATGTCGGCGCAAGTCGCGGCCACGGTGATCGGCCGCCCGCGCATCGAACCGGAATTGTCGATGAGGAGTGACACCACCGTGTCGCGGAACTGCGTGTCCTTCTCCATCTTGAATGACAGGGGGTGCATGGGATCAATGACCACGCGCATCAACTTCGCCGTGTCGAGAATGCCTTCTTCAAGGTCAAAGTCCCATGACCTGTTCTGTTGCGCCATCAGGCGCCGCTGCAGGCGGTTGGCGAGCCGCGACACCACACCTTGCAAACTGGAAAGCTGCTTGTCGAGATAGGCCCGGAGCCGCGTCAGTTCCTCGGCATCGCAAAGGTCTTCGGCTTCGACCATCTCATCGTACTTGTTGGTATAGACCTTGTAGAAATCGCTGTTGGACTGCGAGCCAAACGGCAATTGCGGCCGGAATGGCTCTTCGCCGTCGGTTTCCTCGTCACTGGCCTCATCATCGGGTTGGTCGTCGCTTGCGATGGCTTGCGCTTCCATTTCGGCGGAATCGGTCTCGCCCTCGGCCTGTTCCATCTGGTCGGCCGTTTGCTCGCTGTCCTGTTCCTGGCCCTCGGGTGTTTCGTTGCGTTCGCCCTGCTCCTCTTCGGCTTCCTGCTCTTCGTTCTCCTCACCCTTGTCCGGGTCGTCACCCAATTCATCACCCATGTCGAGGGCGGCGATCAGGTCACGGGAAAGCCTTGCAAAGGCCTGCTGGTCGTGGAGTGCATCTTTCAAACCATCAAGATTGCCGGCAGCCTTCTCCTCGACCCAAGGCCGCCACAAGTCGACATAGGCGCGCGCCGCAGCAGGTGGCGCTTCGCCGGTCAGACGCTCACGCAATATGAGC
>JANNFZ010000204.1:0-6832 GCA_031380375.1 Hyphomicrobiales bacterium | reverse complement strand
CGATTTTCGCGCAGCAGGGCGAGATGACCACAGCTGATGCCGCCGCGCTTTTTTTGAAGTGCCAATCCGGATCCACAGACAAAAATTGCAACACGGCTAATTTGGACTCCATTTCGAAACAGCTCGCGACCAATGGCGTTGATGTCGATCAGTTACAGGAGTCAGCTGAGCCCACCAAAAAAATTGATGTTCAGCCTCTCGACATTCCGAACGCGAATTCGATCTCATTGTTGAATTGCTCCGGCAAGGCCATAAAAGTGCAAACCTACAACTCAACCGACAAAATATTGCTTATCGCATATCAGGAAAAAGCGATTTCCGCGGGCAGTGCCGTGGCTCTGAAATGCGCAACAAGCAGCTGCAAGCTCAAGGTCGGAAGCGGCACTCCGACTGCGGCGATGTCAGGCTACTTGAGGATGCGGGCCAGCATTTCGAGTTCGACAAAAGAGAACCTTCAAAACGGCTGTTGAATCGTAGTTGGCCCAGTGCCCGGCTGAGCAGCAATGTTTCAGCGTCGAACGGGTACTTGAATCCAAGTTGCCTACAAGGCCAATCGCCTTCTCGGCAATCATCGCTTCGGTGGTGATCAGCAGTGACGCAACCGAGGCTGCATCCTGCAGGGCCACTCGCACCACTTTCGTCTGGTCGATGATACCGGCCTGAACCATGTCGACATACTCTTCCGTCTGGGCGTTGAAGCCCCAGTTGCCGGACTTTTCCAAGAGCTTTCTGACCACAACCGAGCCTTTAACACCGGCGTTCTCGACGATCTGGCGGATCAGGGCAGCTCGGCGCTTGACGGCGGATAATGCGCGGCCTATCCCGATTTAATGACCAACCAGTCAGTAACTAGAATGCGCCAACGGCGGCCAGAAGCCCGGCCTCAGGAGATTCTCGTGGCGGCTTTTGCCTTGTTCACAGAAAAGGGTTTTTCGGCAACGCGCATGGACGAGGTTGCGGCTCTGGCCGGCGTCAGCAAGGGTGCGATCTATCTCTACTTCCCGGACAAGATGGCGCTGCTGTTGGCCCTGCTGCGCGAAACCGTGGGCGCACACGTGGAAACGGTGTCGCAGACCCTGGCTTCACACAAGGGTCCCGTTGCGCCGCTCATCCCGTTCTTCTTGGCGACCATGGCTGAGCGGCTGGCCACCACCTCGCTCCCCGACATGGTCAAGCTCGTTGTGTCCGAGTCCCGGGCCCATCCGGAGATCGGCCACTATTACATCAAGCATGTCTTCGGTCGGGCCTTTCCGCTGCTTCAGGCGATGATCGAACGCGGCATCGCCGGCGGCGAGTTCCGGGCCGTTGATGCAGCCAACACGGTGCGCTGTTTGATCGGGCCGATGTTGCTCGGTGCCATCTGGACTGCGGTGTTCCAGCCGCTCGGGGCACCGCCAGTCAATCTGCGGGCCCTCGCTGCCACCCATGCAGATCTGTTCCTTCACGCCCTCGCCCCGAAGATGCGCCCTTGAAAAGGCTGGTCCCGCTGCTTGTCATTGCGCTGGCGGGCACTGCCTTCTGGTTCCGGGACCTGTGGTTGCCGACACCACCTGGCCAGATGAATAATCTTGGCTATGTGGAAGCCGACAGCCGGCTCATCGGACCTTTGGCGGGAGGACGCCTTGTCGGCATCGCTGTGCGCAAAGGCGAAATGGTTGTGAAGGGCACTGTGCTGTTTCGCATGGATGATGCGGCTGCCAAGGCTGATCTGGCCAAGGCGGAGGCCGCCGTGGTGACGGCTGATGCAGCGCTTGCCAATTTGCAGAGCGGCAAGCGCCCGGCGGAACTGGCCGTCTATGAGTCCCAGATGCAAGAAGCAGAAGCCAATCTGCGCCTCGCCGAAGTCGAGTTTTCCCGCGCTGAACGCCTGTCGCGCGGTGGCGTTACGGCGGAAACATTGTATGACGCGGCCAAGGCAAAGCTTGCCGTCGCCAAAGCCAAGCTGGAGCAGGTTGCCGCCAACCGGACAGTGGCAGCCCTTGCCGGTCGGGAAGCGGAGATTGCCGGGGCACAGGCCCGCATTGCCGAGGCCCAGGCGGCGGTTGCAGCCATTGCCGTGCGCCTTGCCGAGCTGACTGTCAGCGCGCCTGCGACGGGGCACATTGTCGATGTGTTCTTTGCTGAAGGTGAAACCGTCACATCGGGCCAGCCGGTGCTGTCGCTTACCCCGCTCGGTGCCCTCAAGCTCTATGTGTATGTGCCGCAAGCGCAACGGGCAAGCGCGCAGGTGGGCAGCCCCATGGCCTATACCTGCGACGGGTGCCCGCCCGGACTGACCGCGACGATCACGGTGGTGGCGACCGAGCCAGAATACACGCCCCCGGTAATCTACTCACAAGGTTCCCGCGCCAAGCTTGTATGGCGTGTTGAGGCAAGGCCGGACCGCATTGCGCCGGAGCTTTCACCCGGCATGCCCATTGAGATGGTGCCACGGCCATGACGGCGACGGAACCCGCCATTGATGTCAAAGGATTGGTCAAGCGCTACAGCGGCCGCACCGTCGTCGATCACGTGGACCTCACCCTCATGCCCGGTCGCATCTGCGGCTTTCTTGGCCCAAACGGCTCCGGCAAAACCACGACGTTGCGCCTGATCTGTGGCCTGCTGACACCAGACGAGGGCAGCGGCACATGTCTTGGCGAAGACATCATCACTGGCCGCGACACGATCAAGCGCCAGACCGGCTACATGACCCAACGTTTCGGCCTCTACGAAGACTTGACGATCCGCGAGAACCTGGACTTCGTGGCGCGCGTCTATGGCCTTGCGGATGTTGGCGCCGCGGTTGAGCAGGCGCTGGTGCGGCTGGCTCTGACGAGCCGCCAGGACCAGTTGACCGGGTCGCTCTCAGGCGGATGGAAACAACGCCTGGCGCTGGCGGCCTGCGTGCTGCACGCACCCAGGATACTGCTCCTCGACGAGCCGACAGCCGGCGTTGACCCCAAGGCAAGGCGCGCCTTCTGGGATGAAATCCATGCCCTCGCGGCCGAGGGCATCACCGTGCTGGTATCCACGCACTACATGGACGAGGCCGAGCGCTGCCACGAGATCGCCTATATCGCCTATGGCAAACTGATGGCGCGCGGCACGGCTTTTGAGGTCATCCGCACCTCCGGGCTCAAGGCCCTTGTGGCAACGGGTCCCGGTGCCGACCGGCTGGCGCCGCTGTTGCGCGATGTGCCTGGCATCACTGCAGCGGCGGCCTTTGGCGCCTCGCTTCATGTGTGCAGTCCCGATGCAGCAGCCCTTGCCGCCGCCGCCGCCAGTCTGGGCGCCCATCGTGGTCTCAAATGGACTGAGGCAGAGCCGACGCTGGAAGATGTCTTCATTCATCTCATGGGCCAGGCCACCGACAATGCGGTAGCGGCATGACCGGCTTTCTCTCGCGCCTTTGGGCCATGATCATCAAGGAAGTGCGGCAACTCCGCCGCGACCGGCTGACCTTCGGCATGATGTTCGGCATTCCCATCATGCAGCTTGTGCTCTTCGGCTTTGCCATCAACACCGACCCTAAAGGCCTGCCGACAGCCATGCTGGTGTCGGAGCATTCGAGCCTCGGCCGCGCGATAACCGAGGCCATCCGCAATACAAACTATTTCGCGGTTGCCGAGGTTATTGCCTCCGAGGCCGAGGCTGATGCACTTTTGCAACGCGGCGAAGTGCAGTTCGTTGTCACCATTCCTGCCCAGCTCTTGCGCCATGTGGTGCGCCATGAACCAGCCAGCATACTGATAGAGGCCGACGCCACCGACCCTTCGACAATCGGCCCGGCACTCTCGGCAGTGAATGCCGCCCTGGCACAGACGCTGTCACGGGAATTTCATGGCGCGCTGTCGGCAAATCGCGGCGCGGCGCAGGCGGTCGCCGGCATCCTGCACCGGCGCTACAATCCGGAAGGCATCACGCGCTACAACATCGTGCCCGGCCTTCTCGGCATCATCCTCACCATGACCATGGTGATGATGACAGCACTCGCCGTCACCCGCGAATACGAGCGTGGCACGATGGAAAACCTGCTGGCCATGCCGGTGCGCCCCATCGAGGTGATGGCGGGGAAAATTTTGCCCTACATCCTCATCGGCGCAATTCAAGTGGCAGTGGTTCTGACGGCGGCAAAAATACTGTTTGGCGTGCCTTTCGAGGGCAGCCCGGCCCTGTTTGGCCTTGCCACGCTGCTCTTCATCACGGTCAACCTTGCCGTTGGCTTCACGTTCTCGACCGTCGCCCAGAACCAGTTGCAAGCCGTGCAGATGAGCTTCTTCTTCCTTATGCCGGCGATCCTGCTGTCGGGATTCGCTTTCCCTTTCCGCGGCATGCCGGTCTGGGCCCAGGTGATTGGCGAGATGTTGCCTGCCACCCATTTCAACCGCGTTGTGCGTGGTATCATGCTGAAGGGTGCAAATTTCGAACAGGTGGCGCCGGAAATCGCTGTGCTTGGCCTCATGCTTGTTGTGGTGTCGGCGCTGGCCATCAGCCGTTACAAGGTAACGCTGGATTGATGCAAAAAAAACCCAGGCTCGCGCCCGGGGTTCATTTCTTGTGGCGGCAGTGACTGCATCCCTGTCATTGCCGACCGGCAATGCAAAGTTGAAAGTGGAACTATGAATCCAGCAATTCCCGCCGCGCCGCCGAGGCCAAAAATGCAGAACGGGTCTGGCTTCGTTGTTTGGCAAGGCCGTCGATGGCTTCGAGAAGACCGAGATCAAGCGAGACGTTGATTCTTGTTGTGGAGCCGCGATCACGCACCAGAGGCACCGCCGAGATGATGGCGCCTTTCAAATCCTCCGCGAGGCCTTGATCGGCAGTGATGGCTTCCAGCGAACGCGGGCGTGGTGCTGCTTCGCCATCGGCCTCCATCATGCGGACGTGGCCCGAGAGCGCATCCACGGCATTGCCGAGCGCATCATCCAGCGTGTCGCCGGCCGAAGTGCAGCCTGGCACATCGGGGAAACTCACACCGTAGCAGCTGTCCGGTTCCTTGTGGACGAAAGCGATAAAACGCATGGCTATCCTTGTTGTTTCAAAAGCCCGGCTTGCCGGAGTATTGACCGCACGGTGCCCGTTGGCAGGTCCTTCCTCGGATGGGGAACCGTCACTTTGCCCGGCTTCGATGGATGTTTGAAATGATGGTGCGAACCCGTGGTTCCAAAATCAATCCAACCATCGCTCAGCAGCATGGCAATGAGCTTTCGGCTATCCCGCTCCAAAGCAGTCTCCGTGCAACATAATACACACTCTTGCCATCAACAATAGAACAAAATAGGAACATAAATTGCGGACTGTCAACAAGAAATCTCCGGGATTGCTTCCGGGATTCAGCCAGGTCAAACGTGTCCAAGCTTGGCAGATCGCCGAAGGCATGAAGGCCAAGGGCGTCACCAAAACTCTCATGGCTTCACAAATGAAAACCGACAGGCGGCAGCTGGACCCGCTGCTTGATCCCGCGAACAAGTCGGTAACACTTGGTACATTCCGGCGTGCCGCGACCGCGCTGGGCCGGAAACTCTATGTGGCGATTGGGTGAGGCTTTTACATTCAATTTGCAATCTGCTTTGTTAGCCATGAACAATACTTGGAGTTAAGATGAGTCAGAAGCCACAACCCAAGAACTGCTTCGTCATTATGCCAATTGGGGATGAGAACTCAGACACGAGGCGACGTTCAGACCAGGTTCTCAAGCATATCATCAAACCTGCCGCAGAATCATGTGGCTACGCTGCCATTCGGGCAGATGAAATCGATAAGCCTGGCCTTATTACCAGCCAAGTGATCCAACGCGTCATTGAGGACCCGCTGGTTATCGCTGATCTTAGCGAGACAAATCCAAATGTGTTTTATGAATTGGCAATCCGTCACGCCATCAAGAAGCCGCTCGTTCAAATTATTGAAAAGGGTCAGCGCATACCATTTGATGTCGCAGGAACCAGAACCGTTCACGTAGATCACAAAGACATGGACAGTGTCTTCAGCGCCAAAGAGGAAATTGCCCGCCAAATAAGGCAAATGGAGGCCGACCCCAGCGATCTCGAAACTCCCATCTCAGTATCCCAAGACTTGCAGATACTCAAAAGGAGCGATAACCCTAAAGACAGGGGCATTGCGGACCTGCTTTCTGTTATCTCGGACATGCGGACAGAACAGGCAAAACTACTTGACGGTGTGGACAAGGGAATTGCGGAAAAGGTTACCGCGAGCCTTCGACGTCTGGAGGGTATGCTTGAAGAAAGTGGTTATGGCACTTTTCGACGTAGGCTGCCGCTGCGACACATGTTTCGCATGCTCCCTGAAATGGTAATGGGTAAAGAGGGGGAATTTGACAAATCATTCGCCATCGCAGTGGCCGCAAGCATTTTCAAAGATTCTATGCCTTGGGTTTACGAAGTCGGGATGGAGGCCTATCGTCAACAGCTTTATGGTGATCTACCGAAAGCCCGGCGCTCCCTGAAAGAGTTCAGGAATGCTGTTCGCATGTCCGAGCATCCGCTGATGCGTGAGTTCGTTCGCAACGACAAAGAGATGTACTTCATGCGCGAGGAACTTGACATGTTGCTCCGTGAACTTGACCGTAGTCTCGAAGGACCCAAAAAAGATGCTCGGAACCGCAAGGCTCACGAGCCACCGATGACCGACAATTAATACTGAGCCGCATTGGCGCTTACCGAAATGACAAACATTCAGAAAAATTGGCTTTCATATAATCACGGTGGTGTTGGCTAGAGCGTCGGGCGGTCAGTTGGAATCGAATTTGGTTCACAAATCAGTTTGAAGGTGATTCAAGGTGTGCGGAGGTGATTTGCCATGCCGCATCCTTACTCGAACGATCTGCGAGGCC
>JANNFZ010000162.1:0-2380 GCA_031380375.1 Hyphomicrobiales bacterium | reverse complement strand
AAGCTCCAGCCAGTGTTCTTCAGCCTGCGAGATTTCAGCCTTGGCCTTCTCATGCCGCGTCATGGCTTTTTCAAATGCCTTGGGATCGCGGGAATACAGCTCCGTATCGGCTAGCCTGGTTTCCAATGAAGTAATTTCGGCATAAAGCGCTGTCATCTTGCCAGGAAGTGTTTCAAGCGCATGTTTGTCTTTGAATGAAAGCTTGCGTTTAATTTGGGTTTTAGGCTGTTGCGGCACAGTGACAACGCGCTCGCTTTCCGGTGCCTTAATTTCCCGTGCATTAACGCCAACGCCGCGTTGGGCCACCATGTCCGAATAGCCGCCCGCATATTCCGTCCATTTTCCATCGCTTTCAAACATGAGAATGCTTGTGGCCACCCGGTCCAGAAAATCGCGGTCGTGACTCACCAGCAAAATCGTTCCTTCATAGTCACCGAGCATCTCCTGAAGAAGGTCGAGCGTTTCGAGATCAAGATCATTGGTGGGCTCATCCAGTACAAGGAAATTTGAAGGCTTGGCCAGTTCCCGCGCCAGGATGAGGCGTGCCCGCTCGCCACCCGACAAAACCGAAACCGGGGTTCGCGCCTGTTCGGGCCGGAACAGAAAATCCTGCATGTAGGTCACCACATGTTTGGTCTCGCCGTTGATGGTCACCGACGAGCCGCGCCCACCCGTGATTACATCGAGAAGCAGGGCATCCGGATCAAGGCTCTGGCGACTTTGATCAAGTGACACAATCTGGAGATTTGTGCCGCGTTTGATCGCGCCGGAATCAGGCTCAAGTGCTCCGGTGATGAGACGAATGAGGGTTGTCTTTCCTGCTCCGTTTGGTCCGACAATCGCCAGCCTGTCGCCACGCATGACCAGCAGATCAAGACCGGACACAATGGCCCGCGCGCCAAAAGATTTGCTGATTTTCCTGGCTTCAACAACCAATCGCCCGGAGGCTTCGCCCGTCGAAGCCTGCAAGGTTACCTTGCCGAGCTTGCCAACATGCTCGCGGCGCTCCCGGCGCAGGCTTGCGAGCAGGGACACCCGCCTGACGTTGCGTTTGCGCCGTGCGGTCACACCATAGCGCATCCAGTATTCTTCCGTGGCGATGCGTTGTGCAAGCAGCGCCTGCGCCCGCTCTTCCTCTTCCAGCACCTGGTCACGCCAGATTTCAAATCCCTCAAAGCCATTGTTGAGACGGCGCGACTGCCCGCGGTCGAGCCAGACGGTTTGATTGGAGAGTGCCTGCAGCAAGCGCCGGTCATGGCTGACAAGCACCATGGCGGCCCGGGAAGACCTGAGCCGCGCTTCCAGCCATTCAACAACCGGCAGGTCGAGATGGTTTGTGGGTTCATCGAGCAACAGTATATCGGGGTCCGGCGCCAGCGTGCGCGCCAGGCTGGCGCGGCGGGCTTCACCGCCCGAGAGGCGTGCCGGGTCCTCGTCGCCCTGCAAGCCCAGCTCATTGAGCAACAGCCTTGCAAGATAGGGACTGTCGGTGGGGCCAAGTCCCGCTTCCACATAGGTCAGCACAGTGTCGAAGCCCGCAAAATCCGGTTCCTGCGGCAGATAACGCACCGTCGTACCCGGCTGAAGGAAGCGTTCGCCCTTGTCCTGTTCGAGAAGCCCTGCGGCGATCTTCAGCAATGTTGATTTGCCGGAGCCGTTGCGGCCGACGAGGCAAACACGCTCGCCCTCTGACACCATGAGATCGGTGCTTTCAAGCAGTGGCTTGCCGCCAAAGGACAGGCCGATGCCCTGCAGGTTCAGCAACAATTGCGCCATCGGCTATTGCTTCAGCCTGTAACCCGTGCGGAAGATCCAATAGATTGCTGTCAGGCAGGCCACGAGAAAGACAAGCGTCATGGCAAGGCTCACCCAGATGTTCACATCGGCCACCTCATTGAAACTCCAGCGGAAGCCGCTGACAAGATAGACCACCGGATTGAAATGCGACACCACCTGCCAGAAAGGCGGCAACACGCTGATCGGATAGAAGCTGCCACCCAGAAATGTGAGCGGCGTGATGATGAGCAGCGGAATGATCTGCAGTTTCTCGAAACCATCCGCCCAAAGGCCGATGATGAAACCAAACAAGCTGAAGGTAATGGCCGTCAACAGCAGGAACACGACCATCCAGACGGGATGGGCAATGTGCAACGGCACAAAGAATGCCGACGTGACGAGAATGACCAGCCCGATGATAATTGATTTCGCGGCAGAGGCACCAACAAAGCCCAGAACCATTTCCAGCGCCGATACCGGAGCCGAAAGATATTCATAAACCGTGCCGGTAAAGCGCGGGAAATAAATGCCGAAGGAGGCATTGGAAACGGACTGCGTGAGCAGTGACAACATGAGCAGCCCCGGAACGATAAAAGCGCCATAG
>JANNFZ010000104.1:0-2349 GCA_031380375.1 Hyphomicrobiales bacterium | reverse complement strand
CATGGGTGCGACGCGTGGTGCCATCCAGCGGGTGTTTTTCATCACCGGATCGACGATTGGCGTGGTCGGCACGGTGCTCGGAGTTCTGCTCGGCATGCTGATTGCCAGCAATGCCGAGTCCCTGCGCGAAGCTGTACAATGGCTGACGGGCACAGACCCGTTCAACGCCGACCTCTACTACCTCGCCCAATTGCCATCCGAAATTGATATGCGGCAGACGCTCGGCATCGCACTCATGTCGCTGGTGCTTTCATTCCTCGCGACACTCTATCCTTCGTGGAAGGCGTCGAAGCTCGATCCCGTCGAAGCCTTGCGTTACGAATGATGCTGAAACCCGCCCTTGAACTGCGCAATGCCAGCCGCACCTATGGTTCAGGAAACACCATGCTGACGGTGTTCCGCAACCAATCGCTCAAGGTTCATGCGGGCGAGGTCGTGGCACTGATCGGGCAATCGGGGTCCGGCAAGTCTTCGATCCTGCACATGGCGGGGCTTTTGGAACGGCCATCAGAGGGCGAGGTTTTGGTGGCGGGGCAGAATTGCACCCGGATGGATGATGCCTCGCGCACCCGTATTCGCCGCATCGGCATTGGCTTTGTTTATCAGTTTCATCACCTGTTGCCGGAGTTTACTGCTCTTGAAAATGTCGTGCTGCCGCAACTGATCGCCGGGTCGTCGGAACGGGCGGCAACGTCCCGGGCCCGCGAATTGCTCGATCGCCTCGGTCTGTCGCCCAGGCTGACCCATCGCCCGACCGAATTGTCGGGTGGCGAGCAGCAGCGGGTAGCCATTGCCCGGGCCCTTGCCAACCGGCCGCTTCTGCTGCTCGCCGATGAACCCACCGGCAACCTTGATCCCGGCACGGCGGAACTGGTGCATCATGAATTCCTCCGCTTGATCAAGGAGGAAGGACTTGGGGCATTGGTTGCGACACACAACATGGAACTTGGCCGCCGCATGAGCCGCATGCTGCTCTTGAAAGATGGCCAATTGGTCGAGACCCAATAGCTGTGGTCATCGTGGATGACGGCGCAAACGGGCTTTGCGGCGGGAACCTGAACTTGTAGCTTGTGGCCATGGCCGACTCTCCCACCTTCATTCATCTTCGCACCCATTCCGCTTTTTCCCTGTCGGAAGGGGCACTGCCGATCAAGCAATTGGCGGAGCTTGCCAAAAAGCACCACATGCCGGCGCTGGCCATTGCCGACACGGGCAACCTGTTCGGGGCGCTCGAATTTTCCGATTACATGGCCGAGGCTGGCATCCAGCCGATTATCGGCATTACGCTCAAGGTGGCGTTTCCGGGTGTTGAAGCCCATGCGCCAAAAGCCGGCATCGTCAAACGGCCATCCATTGTTTTGCTCGCCAAGGACGAAATTGGCTATGCCAATCTCATGGTGCTGGGCAGCCGCAATTTTCTCGATGTGGGGCCTGCCGATGAACCCCATGTGACATGGGAATTGCTGCAGGCCCATAGCGCCGGGCTCATATGTCTCAGTGGCGGTCCGGACGGGCCGCTCAATGCAGCACTGGTGCAAGGTCAGGCCACGCTTGCGGCGGAAGTTTTGGCTGATCTCAAGCAACTGTTCGGTGATCGCTTCTATATCGAATTGCAACGCCACGGCGTCGATACCGAGAAGGCCGCCGAACCCGGCTTGATTGAATTGGCCTATGGCCATGGCATTCCGTTGGTGGCTACCAACCAACCGTATTTTGCCACACCCGCTGACTATGTGGCCCATGACGCGCTGATCTGCATTGCCGAGGGTGAAGTCATCGCCACGGAAGACCGGCGGCGCCTGACGACTGAACACTATTTCCGCTCGCAGCAGGAAATGGCGGCGCTGTTTGCCGATATTCCCGAAGCAATCGAAAACACCATTGAAGTGGCGCGGCGATGCGCCTTCCGCGTCAGGGGGCGAAAGCCCATCCTGCCGCGCTTTGGCGACGGCGATGAAGCGCAACAATTGCGCGACGACGCGGAGGCAGGACTTTCAGCGCGCCTTGCCGCCACGGGATTTGCCGAGGGTTACGCTGAAAAGGACTACCGCGACCGTCTGGCCTTTGAACTCTCGGTCATCATCAAGATGGACTATGCCGGCTATTTCCTCATCGTGTCGGACTTTATCCGCTGGGCCAAGGCGCAAGGCATTCCGGTGGGGCCGGGGCGCGGTTCGGGGGCGGGGTCACTTGTTGCTTACTCGCTGATGATCACCGACCTTGATCCCCTGCGTTTCCAGTTGCTGTTTGAACGCTTTCTCAACCCCGACCGCGTGTCCATGCCGGACTTTGACATTGATTTTTGCCAGGAGCGCCGCGATGAAGTGATCAACTATGTGCAAGGCCGCT
>JANNFZ010000007.1:0-4819 GCA_031380375.1 Hyphomicrobiales bacterium | reverse complement strand
CAAGCCTGCTGAACCGGAAGCCGAACATATAGAGTTGGATGTGGTGTTCGAGGACAAGCACGTCATCGTCATTAATAAACCCGCTGGGTTGGTGGTTCACCCAGCTGCTGGCCATGATAGCGGCACCTTGGTCAATGCACTCTTGGCACATTGTAGCGACTCGCTATCAGGCATCGGCGGCGTCAAACGGCCCGGCATTGTTCATCGCCTCGACAAAGACACATCAGGCCTCCTCGTCGTCGCCAAAAATGACATGGCCCATCAGGCACTGTCCGAGCAGTTTGCTGCCCATGGCCGCGATGGCAAATTGCAACGCGCTTATCTCGCCTTTGTGTGGGGACAACTCGTGCGCTCCAAGGGAATGATTGCCACAGGCATTGGACGCAGCACGTCCAATCGGCAGAAACAGACCGTCAGCACCAGGGGCGACGCCCGCGAGGCCATCACCCACTATGAGGTCGCGGAAACTTTCGGATCCATTGCCAGCCTGGTGCGCTGCAATCTCGAGACCGGACGCACCCACCAGATCCGCGTGCACATGGCCCACATCGGCCATCCCCTGCTCGGCGATACGGTTTATGGATCGGGCTTCAAGTCGTCACTTTCGCGCTTGAGTGACACTTGTAAAACTGCCGTTAAAGCCTTGAAAGGGCAGGCTCTTCATGCCGCCGTTCTGGGTTTTGAACACCCCCGCAGCAAACGAAAGCTGCGCTTTGAAACGGCTTTGCCTGCGGACCTTGCGCTGCTTCACAATGAACTGAATCGACAGGCAATAGGGTCATAGTTTGCCTAAGGAGTTGCTGACTTCGCGTGCGATTTTTGCAAATCCACATCCCGCTCAATTTGCCCAATCAAGGTCTCGAGGCCCGCTCCGAAAATCCTGGCATGATGTGCAGCACCGAAAAATTTGCCCACCGTCATGATCGACGGAAATTCCCTTGCCGCAATATCGCCAGACACAGGTTCCGCCGCCGACGGCCCCTTGGCGTAGCCAATTGTCTCATCAAGACACGCACCTGCGAGATAATAGCCAAAGGTCCGGAAATGCGTGGCCCGCATTTCAACATCACTTCCCGTGGCCTCAAAGACTTTCAGGACTTCGTTGAGGACCGCAAGGCCGCGCATCGAGTTCATCCGGTAAACAGCCATGAAGGGAAAAAAACCAGGATGCCGCAAGGCCATGGCGCGATATATCCACGCCACGTGGCGCATGCGTTCAGTCCAGTGCTGGCTTGCAGGCGCGAAAACGAGTTCATCGAGGCAGATCACCACCATGGCATCGAGCAGATGCGCCTTGCTGGGATAGTAGTGGTAGAGGCTCATGGCCTCGCAGCCCAATGCCTTCGCGAGATTGCGAAAACTCAGGCCGTCGAGACCATTCTTGTCGGCAAGCGCCAGCGCAACCGCTGCAATCCTTTCGGGATTGAGCGGCTGACGCTTTACTTTCTTTTCGACTGGTGTGGTGCTCACATTTTGCCCGTTCGATGCGCTACGGCCCGCCCATTTCCTTCTTGAACTGCTCAAAGTCAATCTGCAGGCCATTGAGCGTGGTGCTTGCATAACGCGTCAACGCGGCCATTGAAACGGCCTCGGCAATCTCGGCGTCACTGGCGCCAAACTGCTTGGCCGTCATCGTGTCGGCAAAGATGCAGTAGTTGCAGGGGATTTGCGCGGCAACGGCCAGCGAGATGAGGGCCTTGGTCTTGGGTGTTAGTGCCGTCTTGTCGGAGAGTTCCAGGTCCTTTTCCAGCTGCCAAAATCCGGCAAGGGCCGCATCAGGCAGTTTCTTGACGAAACTGGGCACGGAACCAAAGGTCTTTTCGATGTCGTCGTAGATGGCCTTGTTGGCGGGGTTCATTTCATCCGCGAAGGATGTGGCGCTGGCCGTTGCGACACCGCCGACAACGGCGAGCAGCATGAGAAGTGAGTTGAGTTTGCGTGTCATGGTCATTTCCTCTCTTAAGCCTTACTTTGTAAGGTCATTAGTCAGTACTTCTTACAGTGTAAGAAGTCAATTACGAATCCGGCGGTTGTCATTCACAAGATCGTGAAAACGGGGGGAACATGACTCCATGTCAAGCGTTCCAGTCATAATTGGACCATGAAAAATAGCTTCAATCCAATTTCCGACTGAATTCGTAAGGATTGATGAAACTGTTACCAGGTTGGTGTCTTTTAATTCCACCAAGGCTACCTATATGATCGTCGAGGCGCGAAACCGCCGGGGAAGGAAAGTAACAAAAACATGGCCAGGACCGCATCACTGCCCGCTATTGCCTCTGGAGAAGGGGGACTCAACCGCTACCTGCAGGAAATCCGCAAATTTCCCATGCTGGCACCGGAAGAAGAATACATGCTCGGCAAGCGCTACAAAGAGCACGGTGACCGTGATGCTGCCCACAAGTTGATCACCAGCCATCTGCGGCTCGTCGCCAAGATTGCCATGGGCTATCGCGGCTATGGCCTGCCCATTGGCGAAGTCATCTCCGAAGGCAATATCGGCCTCATGCAGGCCGTGAAGAAATTCGAACCCGACAAGGGCTTCAAGCTCGCCACCTATGCCATGTGGTGGATCAAGGCCTCGATTCAGGAATTCGTCCTGCGTTCCTGGTCATTGGTAAAAATGGGCACGACCGCCAACCAGAAAAAACTGTTCTTCAACCTCCGCAAGATCAAGGGAAAGTTGCAAGCCCTCGAAGAAGGCGACTTGAAGCCGGAACATGTCAAATACATTGCCCATCGCCTTGGTGTCCAGGAATCCGATGTGATTTCCATGAACCGCCGCCTCGGCGGCGACACCTCGCTCAATGCGCCCTTGCGCTCAGATGGGGATGGCGATGGCGAATGGCAGGACTGGCTGGTCGATGACAGCGACAACCAGGAAGAAGTGCTGGCCCGCAATGAGGAAGGCAGCCTGCGCAACAGTTTCCTGAAAGAGGCGCTTGGCAAACTGACCGACCGTGAACGCCGGGTGATTGAAGCCCGCAAATTGCAGGACGATCCCCTGACACTCGATGATCTCTCCAAGGAATTTGATGTCTCGCGCGAGCGCATCCGCCAGATTGAAGTGAGAGCTTTCGACAAGTTGCAGAAGGCCGTGCGCAATGCAGCGCAGCGGGCGCTTGCCCCCAGGGCGCAGGCTTTGGAAGCGCCAACCGCTTCAGCCTGACACCGTCAGTAAAGTGCTGCGGGTTCTTCCTGCGGCGATGTTGACTGGAACAGGTTGGACTTGACCTCGGGCCCTGCAAAAATCTGCACGGCGTAGATCACATCTCCCTTCTGCACCACACCCGTGGCGACCCGCACATAGTCGCGGGACAGAAGCACCTTGCGGTGCGCCGTGCTCTTCACCCATTGCTGGAACAGGCGCAGCACCTTGGCGGCATCGGCGGGACCATCGCTTCTTTCGCGCGCCGCATTTTCCGCCATGCGCGCCATGAACATGACACCGGGATAGAGCGAACGCATGCGCGATTCAAAATCATGTCCCGTCGAAGCCCGGTGCCCCATGGTGTTCTGCTGCAACAAATCCAAGGCATGGGCGCGCGCCGCCATGCGCAATTTGCCGTCAACAGCCTTGAGCCCCTTCACCCGCTTTGCGGCCCGGTACTGGTTGGCGTTGTCGCGCAACTGCGCCTCCAGATCGTCCCGGAAGGTGATGCCTTCAGGTGGTGCTGCCGTAAGCCGCGCCGCAAAGGCGGCATAGGTCTCCCGGGCAAGCACTGGTAGTGGATGCACAAGGCTTGCAACCAGAGACAACCAAACACCCGCCTTGATTAGTGTCCGTAACACCGCAGCCATCGCCCCAACCTGTATTTTCAGGGGGTTTACGCCCTGTTTCAGGTTATCGGCTAGAACCGAATCAGGACTCATTTGAGGCGGCAAGAACACAGCACAATGAACAACGGGGCGATCACAGAATTCGACGAAGTGCAGCGGCGCAACCGCCAGCTGGAGCGCGATGTCGAGCGCCTGCTGTCCCATGACCAGTTGACCGGCCTGATGATCCGGGCTGCCTTTATCAGCAAGGTTGATGGCTGGCTCGCAACATTGAAGGGCAAGGGTGCTCAATCCGCCGTCTTTGAAATCGGTATCCGCGGTTTGCCGCGCATCACCGGCTCGCTTGGCCGCCATGTCGGTGATTATGTCATGTCGGCACTGGCCGCACGCCTCAACCAGATTGTCGATGGCGACGTTTTCTGCTGCCGCCTCGATCATTGGAGTTTCGCGGTTTTTGTGCCACGCATTGCCGATGCCCTCGAGGCATTGACCTTTGCCAAATCCTTGATCGTGGCCATGTCGGAACCCGTTGACTGGGTGGACCGCAAGCTGACAGTTGAAGTGGGTGCCGGCGTTGCCCTAGCTGGCCTTGCCGAAAAGGATGCCCAGGCGCTTCTGATCCAGGCTGGACTGGCGCTGCGCACCGCAACGGAAAAGGGCGGCCCCGGTTATGGCTTCTTCAATCCGGCCCTCGAAAAAGCTGCACGGCGCAAACAGGATGTTTTGGCGGCCTTGCATGATGCAATCGAGAAACAGTTGTTCGAGCTTTACTATCAACCGTATTTCCAGGTGGCCAACGGTGAGCTTTCGGGCTTCGAAGCCTTGCTCCGCCTGCACCATCCCGTCATGGGGATGATGTCACCGGCCGAGTTCATTCCGGTCGCCGAAGAGTCAGGCCTCTTCGGCCGCATCGGCGCCTGGGCCCTCGCCGATGCCTGCCGCCCCGCCTCCCCCTGGCCGCAACACCTCAATGTCTCGGTCAACTTTTCGCCGGAACAGTTTTCCGGCGGCAATCTTCTGACCGATGTGCACAACGCCC
>JANNFZ010000076.1:0-15828 GCA_031380375.1 Hyphomicrobiales bacterium | reverse complement strand
CTGGAGCTCGCTAAACGTGGACTCCTGAATGGATGGGCCGACCCTCAGAGGGACGAAGTTGAAAACCTGCGCCGCATCAAACTGCCAATGGCCGACCAACCCGTTCGTCAGCACTGGCGTGACAGGCGTTTGATTTCTCTTGCACAACACAAGCGTAACCAAGGTCGCCCTGATGCCATGGTAAGTGATGAGAATTAAGCGCATCCATGTGGCAGAGTGCAAACTGCCATTGCCCATGCCGATCCGACTTGGACCCGTAGAAATCACGACGAGAGATTTCGTCGTATTGCGACTCGAAACTGAATGCGGGCGTTTTGGTGATGCCCTGGCGTATCCGCGCGGTTCAGCCCTGCTCGAGGCGGCAAAACGGATGGCTCCACATATTTTGGGAACGGACGTTACACAGCGCCGCGCAACGGTAGATGGATTCTTGCAAAACTTTGTCAACGGTCGACCTACATATGTCAAGGCGGCAAGCCTTTTTGACATCGCTCTTTGGGACCTTGCCGCCAAAGCTGCCAGTTTACCTTTGCATCAATACTTGGGCGGCTTCCGCACGACCGTGCCCGTCATGGTTGTCGCAGGCTATTATCTCGATCAACGTAACATCGAAAACGTCTGCGAGGAGATCCGCATCAGGGTTGGTGAGGGCTATGCACGCATCAAAATAATGATCCTTGGCAATAACCCTGACTTTGATGAACGCTTGGTGTCCGCCGCCAAAGATATCGCCGGAAACCGACTTTGCGTCGATGCACATTGGGCATGGTCCAACGCCGCGCAGGCCTTTGAGACCTGCCGTCGACTTGACCAATACGACCTGCAATTCATCGAAGACCCTTTTGGTCCTCATCAAGGTGCGCTTACGGGACGCCTGCAAGAGATGGTACGCACACCACTCGCTTACGGTGAGGATCTTCCAGATTTGCAAACCATCAGCACTGCGATCAAACAGGTGTCTTACTATCGGATGGATGCCACGACCTGCGGGGGTATTTCTACCGCAATAGCGGCGACCGAACACGCGGGCATTTGCGGAACTTCGGTGGTGCCGCATGTCTTCTTGCCGGTTCACGCGCAATTGGCAGGTGCCTTTCGCCCAATTGATGCCGTGGAATTAATCCCCGAAGCCAGTGGTGCCTGCCCAATGTATCACTTGCTGCTTGGCAGGCCCCACATTGACAGCGGAATTCTGACAATCGATGACAAACCAGGCGCCGGGTTCGATTTGAACTGGGAAATGGTTGAAAAAACGACGGCAACTTCTTGGACTTTGGATACTTGATGTTCAGTCCCGCCATTTGATGGTACGATTTTGACCATCGAATGGAAGGACGCACTACGGGGCAGGTTCTTCACGGCAGCGCCACGACAACTGAGGCAGTCCCCGTGTTTCGTGGCTCGCGATACAACATAGTCAAGAGAGCGTGGGGGTGCTGGCTGAGCGCCATGGTGACAATCCGAAGTCCGTGTCGAAGTGGGAGCACCGGGAGACGGAGGCGGATCGCAAGACCGGACCGAAACAGCCAGGTTCGACAGTCCTCACACCGGAGGAAGAAGCTGAGGTGGTTGCCTTCCGCCGGACTTTCACGGGCGGGCGCGTGATGATGACCAGTGGTGTCAACAACCTTGAAAGTGAAGCGAAAGCAAGGCTCCTGACCGCAGTCAGAACCTTTGACCGTTTCGACAAAGACAACGATCCTCATGGTGAGCACGATTTCGGTTCAACTGATATCGACGGCACAAAGTTCTTTTGGAAGATCGACTACTACGACCTCGCCATGAGTCGGGGTTCTGTTGACCCCGCAAATGCCGCAGCAACAATGCGGGTCCTCACCATCATGCGCGCCGACGAATACTGAACCCGAAAGCCCGACCAATAGGGTTTTTCTTTTGATCAATGAGATTGGAGGAAAAAAAGATGCAAATCAAAAGGGTCGCGCAATAAGTGTTTTGCGACACTCGGGCAAACGAGGGCTCGATAGAGCCACAAACTCGGCCACACCTAAAACACGATCACAGGCATTGTCTGCTTGCTTGCGACGACTGAGGCAATTGCATCAGCAAAAGCTTGATCACCGCCAGGCAGCTTTTCGAATTTCAAATCGTCCATATTCACACAGTTTAACATGTACGACATCAGAGCACCAACGATGGGTGCGACTAGAATGCGACCAGGAGTTTTTGGATTTTTGCTAAGTCAATGAAAAAATGGCGCGCCCGAAAGGATTCGAACCTCTGACCCCTAGATTCGTAGTCTAGTGCTCTGATCCAGCTGAGCTACGGGCGCGCACGGGTCGTTGAAGACACAGCCTCAAGACGGGCGCTCAATAGTACGGCGCGTACGCAAAGGCAAGGGCGATGCAAACTGTCACTTTCGTGCTGTACTGTCAGGAATGATGATGCGGAAACTGGTGCCTGCGTCGCCTGTATCGGCAACTTCAATGGTGCCGCCATGGGCCGCGACACGCTCGGCGGAGATGGCAAGGCCAAGTCCCGTTCCGCCGGCCCGGGCCGCTGATTGGAATGCCTGGAAAACTTTGCCGCGCACCGCTTCGGGTATGCCTGGGCCATTGTCGGCAACAGTGATGGCCGTGGCCTGCCCCTTGCGCTCGGCCGACACCGCGACTCGCGGCTTGGGACATGGACCGGCATCCAGCGCCTGCACGGCATTGCGCACAAGATTTGTGAGGATGCGGCCCAGTTGTTCGCGGTCGGCATAAACCTTCAAGGCTTTCGGCACCGTGTTGGCAAAACTAGTCTTCGCACGCTTGGCCAACGCAAAGGTTTCCAGCACATCGTCGACCAGGTCCTTCAAGGCCAAGGACTCGCGGCGCGGCGGCAATTCCTGGGCCTGGCCATATTTCAGGGTCTGGTTCAGAAACGAAATGGCCCGGTCCAGCGAGACAATGAGCTTTGGCGCAAAGCGCTGGACATTGGGGTCCTTCACATCCGCCAGGCGGTCGGAAATCAATTGCGCCGAGGTCAGCATGTTGCGCAGGTCATGGCTCACTTTGCTCACCGCAAGGCCGACGGCGGCAAGACGGTTTTTCTGCTGCAGCAGGCTTTGCAATTCCGACTGCATGTCGTGGAGCTCATGTTCGGCAACACCGATTTCATCGCGGCGGGTGGAGGGTGAAATGATCCGCGCCTTGTCCTCGGGGTGTTCGCCAAAGGCCGTCATGTTGGCGGAGAGGCGCTGCATGGGCTTCACCAGCACACGGCTCAAGGCCGCAAAGATCAGTGAAGCGACAATCAGCGACAAGACAATCGAAAGCCCAAGGATGTTCAGGCCATATTGGCGCATGGCCCGCGACAGGGGTTGTTCATGAAGGGCAATCTCAATGAGATCTCCGGACATGTTGGGTGGATAGTCAATGACACCCACCAGGCGATCTTCGGTGGCGACAAGGGCCCACAGCGCCTGCATGGACGTGTTGAAATACATGCCGGGGCGAAGATCGAAAGTCTCCGACACCATTTCACCCTCGGTGTTGTCGAGCATGAGCTGGCGCTTCTCGCCTTTCTTGAGGGAGACTGCCACCACGCCCGCCCCTTTGAGGATTTCGGTGCGCAAGTCGGCATCGACGATCTGGTCGGGTGCGGCTTCGGCGGCGAGGGCCGCGATCTCGGCCTGGGCAATGCGGCTTTTGAACCATTGAATCCGGAAATTGGCGATGGAGGGCACGAAAATAAGCACCTCCCCCAGCATCACGAAAATGATCGAGAGGGCGAGGACTTTGCCTGAGAGGCCGAACAGCCGGGGAGGTTTTTTCTGGTTCATCCAAACAATTTGAGGAAGCCAACGAGGCCCCGCACAAGGGGCTTTTGCGCCAAGGCGGCGTAAAAGGAAACAGCGGCGCGTTTGCCCGCCTCGCCATAGGTCGGATAGGGCAGCACTGTGCCGGCAATGGCGGACGCTTTAAGCTTCCGCGTGATGGCAAGGACATAAAGTGCAATCTGGTCGCCGGCATGGGGGCCGACAATCGACGCACCAACAAGGCGGCCATTCTTGAGGGCAATGAGTTTCACGAGCCCCTTGCCCTTGCCTTCGGTCACGGCCCGGTCATTCTCGGCAAAATTCCAGCGCAACACGCGGATGCCGTTGCCATGCTGGTCTTTGGCTTCCTTTTCGGTGAGTCCCACATGGGCAAGCTCCGGATCGGTGTAGGTGACCCATGGAATAATGTCGTTGCGGTTCTTGACCGGCAGGCGGAACAGCATATTCCGCAGGATGAGCCCCGCGTGGTAGCCAGCAACATGGGTGAACTGCAAACCGCCGGCAACATCACCCGCCGCATAGACATGGTGGTTGCTGGTGCGTAAGCCATGATCGACAGTGATGCCACGCGTGGTGTAGGCGATGCCCGCCGCTTCGAGGTTGAGGTCTTCGAGATTGGGTGTGCGGCCTGCCGCCACCAGCAGATGCGAACCCGTGATGCGCTCATCGCCCGCCAGATGCACGCGCACGCCGGATGGTATTTTTTCGACATTCTCGATTTTGACATTGCCGCGGATGCTGATGGCCTCGCCGGCAAGGTTTTCAAGGACGACCGCTGTGAGTTCGGGATCGTCCTTGGCGAGTGGCGTGAAAGCCTCCAGCACCGTTACCTGGGCGCCAAGGCGGCGGTGGGCTTGCGCCATTTCAAGGCCGATGGGGCCACCGCCAATGATGATGAGATGGCTTGGCAGCAAGCGGTTGCGGAAGATACTTTCGTTGGTAAAAAACGGTACGTCGATGAGGCCTGGCACTGGTGGCACAGCTGCCCGTGAGCCCGTGGCGATGACGACGCGGCGCGCCTCGTAGGTCTCGCCCCCTGCCTCGATGGCGTGGGAACTCACAAATTTGGCATGGGCGCGCACCACCTTCACGCCCAAGCCTTCGAAACGTTCCTGCGAATCATGGGGGGCGATCGTGGCGATAACCTTTTCGACATGGGCCATGACCATGGCGAAATCGACGCCGGGTTCATGGGCCGCAACACCAAAGCTTTCACTGCTGCGGTGGGCCTCGGCGGCCTTGGCGGCGGCCAGCAGTGCCTTTGACGGCACGCAACCGGTGTTGAGGCAATCGCCGCCCATCTGGTCTTTTTCAAACAGCACGACCTTTTGGCCAAACTGCGCAGCCGCAGCCGCCACCGACAGGCCCGCCGAGCCCGCCCCGATGACGGCAAGATCAAACTTCATTTCGTGATTTCCATTTCTTCAGCGCAACCGGAATCAGCGCCACAACGCCCAGTGCCGCGAAGGCCAGCAGCAATTGCGAAGTAATAAGCGATGCGACCGAGAGTTCAAAGGGGCAAAGTGCGTTGCCTTTCTCGGCCACGCAGGCGTCATGGGCCGCCGCCTGGGCATTGATCACACTGTCGAGGCCAGCACCGACAAAGGCAAAGGTGAACGTGGCGGGAATGATGCCAAAAAATGTGGCGAGCGCGAAACTCCGCAGTTTCACCTTGGCCAGCGCTGATGAAATATTGACTAGCCAAAAGGGAAAAGCCGGCACCAGCCGCAGGAACAGGATGTAGTTGAAAGCATCCTTGGCAAAGCCATCCATGATGCGGCCGAGATAGGGGCCGGCGCGCCGTTGCAAACTGTCACCGAAGGATGTCGTGGCGATCTGAAAGAGCAGCACCGCGCCGGATGTCGCCGCAACGACGGTGGCAAGGCCGCCCACCAGCCAGCCGAACAGAAAGCCTCCGGCAATCGTAAGTATAACTGCACCTGGAAATGACAGGGCCACAGCCAACGCATAGATGACGATGTAGCCGAGGACGGCGATGAACCAATGGTCATTGGTAAAGTCGCTCAAGCTTGCACGGTTTTCCGCGAGGCCTTGAAGCGACAGGTACTTGTGAAGGCCGAATGCGTAGCCCAGCGCCATGAGTGCGACGATGGCGCAGGGGGCAAGCCAGCGCCGCCACGATGGTTGTGGATCTTGGGGCAACGTATTGATCTTGGTCATTCCCCCTCATTACGACCTGGACCCCGGAAGTATAGGCCGCCTCACCACCTCGTGAGAATGTTTCAAGGCCTGTGTGCGACCGTGATCGGGTGTTTCGCGGCGTTGACTTTCCGGCGGCCATCGACCATAAGCCCTTCAAATTCCTGACATCCCAAGCCTCCGCAGGGTCGTTGAATGCACCCAACTCGGAGGTTTTTGCTGAAATATCAGCAACTTGGGAAGGTCGGCCAAATTACGGAGTAGACCAGTGAAGCGCACCTTTCAGCCCTCAAACCTTGTTCGCAAGCGCCGCCACGGCTTCCGGGCCCGCATGGCCACGGTTGGGGGACGCAATGTCATCCGCCGCCGCCGCGCCCAGGGCCGCAAGCGGCTCTCAGCCTGACGAACACATCGATCGCCATGGAGCGCATTCTCCATCGGCGTGACTTTCTGGCCGCCGCCAAGGGTCGTTCGCTCCCGCAAGGTGGCGTGGTGGTCCAGGTGCGTGACCGCGAAGACGGCAAAGCCCCGCGTGTTGGTTTCACCTGCACAAAAAAACTCGGCAATGCCGTCACGCGCAACCGCATCAAGCGGCGCCTGCGTGAAGCAGCAAGGCTGTGTTTTGATCCAATTGCCCAAACCGGCCACGATTATGTGCTTATCGGACGCGCCAGCGCTGAAAAGCGAGACTTTGAAGCTCTGAAGAAAGACCTTATATCAGCGCTTTCGAAACTGCATTCCAGCCCTTTGAGCCAAGGACCGAGCATTTCCCAATGACGCCCAACCAGAACCCTTTGCGCCCGGACAACAAGAACTTCATCCTGGCCATCGTGCTGTCGATGCTGATCATTTTCGCCTGGCAGTTTTTCTATGCCTCTCCGGAAGCCGAACGCAAAAAGCAACTGGCAGAGGCAGCCCAAGCCCAACAAGTGCAGGCGCAAGCACAATCAGCTGTTCCCGGCGAAGCAGCGGCCGGCGAACTGGTAGTGCGCGATGCCGCCATTGCCGCCACATCGCGTTTGGCGATCAACAGCAAGGAACTCGTCGGCTCCATCAACCTCACGGGTGCGCAGCTCGACGACCTCAAGCTCAAGAACCACCGCGAACTGGCCGATTCCACAAGCCCGCTGGTCACCGTGCTGTCGCCATCGGGCACGGCCAACGCCTATTTTGCCGAACAGGGCTATGTGGCAACGGCGGGATCGACGGTAAAACTGCCGGATTCAAAATCGGTGTGGACGGCCCCACCCGGAGCGACACTCACCGAAACCACGCCCGTGACACTGACCTTTGACAACGGCGAGGGCCTGGTTTTCCGCCGGCAGATTTCCCTGACCCATGATTACGTTTTCAACGTGACGCATGCCATTGAGAACAAGTCCGGCACCGCGCTGTCACTCATTCCCTATGCCAGGGCCCAGCGCCAGGACACGCCCACGGTTGCAGGTTTCTATGTGTTCTTTGAAGGCATGCTGGGGGTCCAAGACGGCAAGCTGGCAGAAGTCCACTATTCCGATGTCGCCGAAGAGGGCGGCAAGGTGGTGAACCAGTCGACAGGCGGCTGGACCGCCTTTACCGACAAATACTGGGCGACAGCGCTCATCCCCGACCAGACGCGGGCTGTCACGTCCACTTACCAGCATTTCAAAATCGGCGCGCGTGATGCCTACCAGGTGGACTGGCTGGCCAAGGACGCCCTTACCATTTCGCCGGGCAGCGTCGGCACCTTCGAGGACCGCATCTATTCCGGCGCCAAGATCGTGCAGAACATCGATGCCGCCGGCAAGGCCTATGGCATCGACAAGTTTGAACTGATGATCGACTGGGGCTGGTTCAAGTTCCTGACGGTTCCCATGTACATGCTGCTGCATTGGGCCAAGGGCATCGTCGGCAGCTTTGGGCTTGCCATTCTGCTGGTGACAGTGATTGTCAAGGCTGCCGTGTTCCCGCTCGCCAACAAGTCCTATGCCTCCATGAGCCGCATGAAAAAATTGCAGCCCGAAATGGAGCGCCTCAAGGCCGAATATCCCGATGACCGCACCAAGCAACAGCAGGCCATCATGGAGTTGTACAAGCGCGAGAAGGTTTCGCCGCTTTCCGGCTGCCTGCCGATCTTCGTGCAAATCCCCATCTTCTTTGCACTGTACAAGGTTATTCTCACGACCATTGACCTTCGCCATGCGCCGTTCTTCGGCTGGATCCATGATCTCTCCGCACCTGATCCGACGACACTGTTCAACCTCTTTGGCGTCATTCCCTGGACACCGCCGCATCTCCTGATGCTCGGCGTCTGGCCGATGCTCATGGGCATCACCATGTGGGTGCAGATGCGCCTCAACCCGGCACCTGCCGATCCGGTGCAGGCCTCGATGTTCAACTGGATGCCGCTCATATTCACCTTCATGCTGGCCTCCATGCCGGCAGGGTTGGTGATCTACTGGACGTGGAGCAACTCGCTCTCGATCATCCAGCAGAGCTACATCATGAAAAAGAACGGAGCCGATGTGAATCTGTTCGGCAATATCCGCAACAGCATTCCCTTTCTCAAGAAGAAACAGGCGTGAGTTTCAGCGCCGATCAGCATACAGCGGGGCGGAAATTGTTTTCCGCCCCTTCGTCTTTCCGGCTGGGTGTCGCCAAACTCGAGCAATTGCCGCCTGTCAAGGGCGTGGAAATTGCCTTTGCCGGGCGCAGCAATGTCGGCAAGTCTTCGCTTATCAATGCACTGACCGGGGTTCGCGGACTGGCGCGGGCATCCAACACGCCGGGGCGCACGCGGGAGCTTAATTTCTTTGATGTGGCGGGCCGCATGACCCTCGTCGACATGCCAGGCTATGGCTATGCCAAGGCCTCGAAGAAAGACGTGAAGGCGTGGCAGGAAGTGCTGAAAGGTTATTTGCGGGGAAGGCCCGGGCTGACACGCACCTTTGTGCTGATCGATTCCCGCCACGGTGTGAAGCCTGAAGACCTCGAGATGTTTGACATGCTGGACGAATCGGCCGTGCCTTATCAACTGGTGTTGACCAAGACCGACAAGATCAAACCATCAGAATTGGCAGAACTCATCAACAAGACCTTGCTGGTGGTGAAAAGGCGGGCCGCCGCGATGCCGACACTTCATGCGACGTCAGTCGATGCCCAGACGGGGCTCGAAGACCTTAGGGCCGAGATCGCCGCCCTCCTCACCTGATCCCTTTTCAGCCTGAAAATTTGCCTTATAAGGCCCTCGATCACGAGGACCCGGCATGGCTGAATTTCCCGTCAATGAAACTGCCCGCATCCTGTCGGAGGCCCTGCCTTTCCTGCAGCGCTATGACGACCAGATCATCGTTGTGAAATACGGCGGACACGCCATGGTCGACCCGGAACTGGCCCGGCAATTTGCCCGTGACATCGTGATGCTCAAGGTCTGTGGTTTGAACCCCATCGTGGTCCATGGCGGCGGCCCACAGATCAACCGGATGCTCGACAAGCTGGCCGTCAAGCCTGAGTTCCGCGAGGGCCTGCGCGTCACCGATGACGCCACCATGGAAATCGTCGAGATGGTGCTGTCGGGTTCCATCAACAAGTCCATCGTGGCGTCAATCCAGCAGGCCGGTGGCCGGGCCGTCGGCATTTCCGGAAAGGACGGCAACCTCATCATCGCCGAGCGCTATGTGAAAGAAAAAACCGACCCAGTGACGGGTGTAAAATCACGGATCGACTTTGGCCAGGTGGGCGAGCCGGCCCGCATCAATGCCGAAATCCTTTCAACCATCATGAAGAGTGATGCCATTCCGGTGGTGGCGCCGATCGGTGTCGGTTGGGAGGGTGACACCTACAATGTCAATGCCGACACGGCGGCAGGGGCCATTGCGTCGGCCACCGGTGCCAAGCGCCTGTTGCTGCTGACCGATGTGGCAGGGGTTCTTGATGGCAACAAGCAATTGATCAGTGAACTGAAGATTGGCGACGTGCCGCAACTGATTGCCGATGGCGTCATTACCGGCGGCATGATCCCCAAAATCGAAAGTGCTGTTGCGGTTGTTGAATCAGGCGTTGAAGGTGTGATCGTGCTGGACGGCCGGGTGCCGCATTCGGTGCTGCTCGAGCTGCTGACACCACACGGTGTTGGCACGCGCATTTCGCGGGACGGCGTGTGAAAGCTTTCGGCCATGTCGACACCTAGGTCTTTGACCTCGACAACACGCTGTACCCCGCGTCGTGTCGGCTGTTCGACCAGATGCATGTGAAAATGGCGGATTATGTGATGCGGCGCTTTGGCGTTGACTACCCGGCGGCATTTCAAATCCAGAAATCGCTGTATCAGAAATACGGCACAACTTTGCGCGGGCTGATGGTCGAACACGGCGAAGCACCCGAAGGCTTTCTCGACCACGTTCATGACATTGACTATGGCGCGGTGCCGCACAGCCCGGCCCTTGCGTCTGCCCTTGAGGCCCTTCCGGGACGAAAGCTCGTGTTCACCAACGGCACAACTGCCCATGCGCAGCGTGTCATGAAAAGGCTGGGCGTGGCAGCGCTTTTCGACGGCGTCTATGACATTGTCGACAGCGATCATGTGCCAAAGCCGGCACGGGAACCCTATGACAAATTCCTTGGCGATTATGGCGTATCGGCCCGAAGCTCCGCCTTCTTTGAGGATATCGCACGCAATCTGGAAGTGCCGCATGCCCTCGGCATGGTGACGGTTTTGGTGACGTCGGAGAGCGATGGCGATGCCAAAACAGTGACGGATGAACTGCCGGGTGAGCATGTCCAGCATGTTACGCCCGATCTCACGGATTTTCTGACCCGCATTGAACAGCACGAGGCACGGACATGAAGAACGCAAAGTTGATCGTCGAAGCTGCCTGGGAAGCCCGCGACAAGGTCAGTCTCAAAACCAAAGGCGACATCCGAAAAGCGGTGGAACATGCGCTTGACCTGCTCGACAGCGGCAAGGCCCGCGTGGCCGAAAAGATCGACGGCAAGTGGCAGACCAACCAGTGGCTCAAGAAGGCGGTTCTGCTGTCCTTCCGGCTGAATGACATGGAATTGATCGGCGGCGGCCCCGGCAAATCGAAGTGGTGGGACAAGGTGCCGTCGAAGTTTGACGGCTGGACCGCCAAGAGGTTCCGCGAGGCTGGTTTTCGCGCCGTGCCGAACTGCATCGTCAGGCGCTCGGCCTATATAGCACCCGGCGCCATTCTCATGCCGAGCTTTGTCAATCTCGGCGCTTACGTCGACACTGGCACCATGGTCGATACCTGGGTGACCGTCGGTTCTTGTGCGCAGATCGGCAAGAACGTGCATCTCTCAGGCGGTGTTGGCATTGGCGGCGTTTTGGAGCCCATGCAGGCCAGCCCTACCATCATCGAGGACAATTGTTTTGTGGGCGCGCGTTCGGAAGTGGTCGAAGGTGTTGTGGTCGGTGAAGGCTCGGTCATTTCCATGGGCGTGTTCATCGGTGCTTCCACGAAAGTTGTGAACCGCATGACCGGTGAGGTGCACATGGGTTATGTGCCGCCATATTCCGTGGTGGTATCCGGCAATCTGCCGGGCAAGCCCATGCCCGGGCAGAATTGGGGGCCGTCGACCTATTGCGCTGTGATCGTCAAGACGGTCGATGAGAAGACCCGTTCCAAAACCAGCATTAATGAATTGCTCCGGGACTGAAACTTATCCCAAGGCTGGAATCCGGACTTTAACACTGGCGCGAATTGGGTGATAATGCTGTGGGGGCGGGCAACTTTGAGCGGAGAATCAGTTATGGATCTGCAAACATTCACGAGTTTCGACGGTCGTATCGGCCGCAAGACCTGGTGGCTTGGCACATTGGTGATGTTCGTTGTCGCCATCATCCTCTATTTCATTCTGTCCTCGGTCATGGGCACGGGCTTTTCTGCCATGATGGACCCGGCCAAGATGATGGAACCTGGATTCATGGAGTCTCACATGAAATCAGCGGCTTGGCAGCAGTTGATCAGCCTTGCCATCCTTGGCTATCCGGTCACTGCGCTGATGTCGAAGCGCCTCAATGACCGGGACCGGCCATCCTGGTACAAGTGGGCCTTCTGGGCACCGACGGTGCTCAGCACACTGCTTGGTGTCGCCGGCATGGGTTATACCTCGGTTGACGCGGGCGGCGGCGTGATGATGCCGACACCCTCGACGCTCATGACCATCCTGTCCGTGTTGGCCATGGTTATCGGTCTATGGGCGCTCGTTGAGCTTGGCTTCCTCAAGGGAACAGCCGGGCCAAACGCCCACGGCAATGATCCGGTTGCGGCCTGATCCGGAAAAAATTTACAAACCCGTCATTCCCGCGAAAGCGGGAATCCAACTTTGGTTGCAATATTGCTTCACTTAAAGTTGGACCCCGGCCTTCGCCGGGGTGACGATTTTTGGAGTGGCATGAAGAACACCCCCCATGACCCGGTCGCCATGTTGCAGGCGCTGGTGCGCTGCGCCTCGGTCACCCCTTTGGAAGCCGGCGTTTTGACCACCATTGAGGATTGGCTGTCACCGGCAGGCTTTCGCTGCGAGCGGCTGGCGTTTTCGGACAAGGACACGCCCGACGTCGACAACCTGTTTGCACGCATCGGCAATTCCAGTCCGCATATTTGCTTTGCAGGTCACACCGATGTGGTGCCGCAGGGCGATGAGGCGATCTGGTCGCATCTGCCCTTTGCCGCCGACATCAAGGATGGTTTTCTCTATGGCCGTGGTGCCACCGACATGAAGGGTTCGGTTGCAGCCTTTGCGGCGGCGGCCCTCGACTATGTTCGCGAGAACCCGCAGTTCAAGGGATCACTGTCGTTTCTCATCACCAATGACGAGGAAGGCCCTGCCATCAATGGCACGGTCAAAGTCCTCGAATGGATGAAGGCCCATGGCCATGTGCCCGATCACTGTCTGGTGGGCGAACCTTCCTGCGTTGAAGTGCTCGGCGACACGATCAAGATCGGGCGCCGGGGATCACTGAGTTTCATCATCACCGTGGACGGCAAGCAGGGCCATGCCGCCTATCCCCACAAGGCCGACAATCCCATTCCAAAGCTGGCGCGCTTCGCCGACCGGATCGCAGGGGCCAGGCTTGATGACGGCAATGACCATTTCGATCCCTCGACGCTTGCCATCACCAGCTTTGATGTCGGCAACCCGGCGGGCAATGTCATTCCCTCGAAAGCCGTCCTGAAATTCAATGTCAGGTTTTCAACCGGGCATTCCTTTGCCTCTTTGAAAGACTGGGTGGAAGGACAGATTGAATCCGTGCGCAAAGACCTGGGCGGCACCTGGCATGTGAATGCGATCGAGGGGGCTGATGTTTTCATCACTGAGCCCGGCGCCTTTGTCGGTCTCGTGCAGGACGCGATCATGGCCGAAACGGGACTCATGCCCAAGTTCTCGACATCGGGCGGTACGTCGGATGCGCGCTTCATCAAGGACTATTGCCCGGTGGTGGAATTTGGCCCGACCAACGCCACCATTCACCAGACCGATGAACGCATTTTGGTCGACGAACTCGTGGCGACAACGCGCATTTACCGGCGCTTGATCGAGAATTACTTCAGCGGCTCGTAGCTGACGCTCATCAGATAAAGCCCATGCGGCGGCGAGACAACGCCACAAGCGGCGCGGTCTTTGGCGTCAAGGGCGGATTTGATGTCCCGGGGCTGCCATTTGCCGTCGCCGACAAATTTCAGCGACCCCACCATGGAGCGCACCTGATGGTGCAGGAAGCTTCGCGCCTCGGCGTGAATTTCAATCTCCTCGCCATAACGCGATACATCCAAACGATCGAGCGTCTTCACAGGCGACTTGGCTTGGCAATCAGCGGCGCGAAAGGTTGTGAAATCGTGATGCCCCACCAGATATTGTGCTGCTTCATGCATGGCCCCGGCATCGAGTTCCGCCGGCACATGCCAGACGCGGTTCACGTATAGGCTGGGGGGTGCGCGGCGGTTGAGAATGCGGAAAAGATAAACCCGTTTGGTGGCCGAGAAACGGGCATGGAAATCTTCGCCAACTTCGGAGGCTTCAATCACACTCACGCGATGCGGCCTGACATTGCCATTGATGGCATTGCGCAGCACGAAAGGGTCCCAGGGTTTTGGCAGATCAACATGGGCGACCTGGCCCAGCGCGTGAACCCCTGTATCTGTGCGGCCCGCACCATGGACGATGATTTCCGTCCCATGCAGCGTGGCAAGCGCTTTTTCCAATACGCCCTGTACCGAAACGTGGTCGGCCTGCATCTGCCAGCCAAAAAAATCCGTGCCGTCATATTCAATGAGCAGGCGGTAGCGCGGCATCAGGTGAGTTCCGTGTGCGTGGGAATGGCCAAGCCGCGCAGCAATTCCCCGGCAGCCATTGCACCCTTGCCCTCGCGCTGAAGTTCCAAAACTTGGACCGCACCCACGCCGCAGGCAATGGTGAGTTGGTCATCAAGAGTTGACCCCGGAACGCCGGAACCTTCGACCACACGGGCCTTCAGAACCTTGATGCGCTGGGTGTTGAAGGAAAACCACGCCCCTGGGTACGGCGAAAGCCCATGGATGTGATTGCGGACTTCAATGGCGCTTTTCCGGAAATCAATGCGAGCCTCAGCCTTGGCAATCTTTCGGGCATAGGTCACGCCATCAACGGGTTGTGCAATGCCGGAACCCAAAGGCTTTGACAGCACATCAACCATCAGGCTTGCACCCACTTCAGCCAGTTCATCGTGCAGTGTGGCCGCCGTCGTGTCCGCTGTGATTGGCACTTTCGCCACGGCGAGCATCGGACCCGTATCAAGTCCAGCTTCCATCCGCATGATGGTGACGCCGGTTTCAGCGTCGCCCGCCATGATGGCGCGCTGGATAGGGGCGGCACCACGCCAGCGCGGCAGAAGCGAGGCATGCACATTGAAACAGCCAAGCTTGGGCGCGCTCAGAACGGCCTCCGGCAACAGCAGGCCATAGGCCACAACGACAGCAGCATCAGGCTTCAGATCGGCAAAACGCTGTTGTTCCCCGGCTGCCTTTAACGAAAGCGGTGTTCGGACCCCGATGCCGTGCGCTTCGGCGAAAGTGTGAACAGGCGAAGGCCGTGTGGCCATGCCGCGACCCGCCGGCCGTGGCGGCTGCGAATAGACGCAAAGGATCTCATGACCCGCGCCGATGATCGCTTTCAGCGTCGCAAGCGCAAAGTCGGGCGTGCCCATGAAGACCAAACGCATGGCCTAGAGTTTCCCCAGTTTCTGGGCCTTCTGGAATTTCTTGATGACGCGGTCGCGTTTCAGTTTCGAAATATGGTCGATGAACAGCACGCCGTTCAGATGGTCGATCTCGTGCTGCAGGCAGGTGGCCAGCAAACCAGCCGCCTGCATTTCCACAGCCTCGCCCTGGCGGTCGAGATAGCGCAGTTTGATCTCTTTCGGACGTTGCACCATTTCATAGAATTCGGGGATCGAGAGACAACCCTCTTCATAATCGCTGAGGTCGGTCGATGACCAGATGATCTCAGGGTTCGCCACAAACAACGGCTTTGGCACTTCGCCATCCTTCGCGAGGTCAATGACCAAAAGCCGCTGCGCCACGCCCACCTGGACGGCTGCAAGGCCAATGCCGGGGGCGGCATACATGGTCTCCAGCATGTCGTCGAAAAGCCTGCGGGCGCCCGCATCCACGCCCTTCAGGGGCTTTGAATGCTGGCGCAGGATTTTTTCGTCCGGCAGGGTGATGATCGGTCTTTTGGTCATGGTCTTCGGGCGGGAGATAGTTGGCCCCATGGCATCCGTCAACAAATCCGAGCTTCAAGGTGATTGTTGCAACGGCGAAACAATTTGCGGCATAAGGTGGCTTTCCAAACCGCCGGAGCCTTCGTGGACAAATCTGACATCAAGACCATCACGGCCTTTCCCC
>JANNFZ010000039.1:0-2208 GCA_031380375.1 Hyphomicrobiales bacterium | reverse complement strand
ATGTCAAGCTGGGGCGTGTTGATCTCGCAAGGGTCAAAAGCATTGCCCGGCGCACTCTGGCTGTTGCTGTTCCCGTCCTTCTTCCTGACCTCAACTCTGTTTGCCCTGAACTTCATCGGCGACGGCTTGCGCGATGCGCTTGATCCCAAGGACCGCTGACATGGCAAGCGTGCTTTCCCTCGAAGACGTCAAAGTGACTTTCGACACGCGCGATGGCACCGTTGAGGCGGTGAAGGGTGTGTCCTTGTCGGTCGATGCCGGCGAGACCCTGGCAATCGTCGGCGAGTCGGGCTCGGGCAAGAGCCAGATGATGATGGCAGTCATGGGCCTGCTCGCGTCCAATGGCATGGCGTCAGGCAATGCCATGTTCGGCGACACAAACCTCATTGGCTTGCCAAAGCGGGAACTCAATCGCATCCGTGGCCGCAAGATCACCATGATCTTTCAGGAGCCCATGACCTCGCTTGATCCGCTCTATACGGTGGGCGACCAGATCGTCGAGCCCATCATGCAGCATCAGAACCTGGGCCGCGCCGAGGCCATGGCCCGCGCCCTTGAGATGATGGCACTGGTGAAGATTCCCGATGCCAAGCGGCGCATGGACTCCTACCCCCACGAAATGTCGGGCGGCCAGCGCCAGCGCGTGATGATTGCCATGGCACTTGCCAATGATCCGGAACTGCTGATCGCCGATGAACCGACGACAGCACTTGATGTGACGATCCAGGCGGAAATCCTCGAACTGATGGCTGACCTGCAGAAGCGTCTCGGCATGGCCATGGTATTCATCACCCATGACCTCAACATCGTGAAGCGCATTGCCCACCGCGTCGTCGTGATGCGCAAGGGCGAAGTGGTGGAGCAGGGCGATACCAAGGCGATATTTGCCAAGCCCAAACACGCCTATACCAAGGCCCTCATTGAAGCCGAACCGACGGGACGAAAAGCACCGCCCGCCAAGGACGCAAAGCCCATTCTCTCCGGCACCGACATGCGCGTCACCTTCAAGCTGGGGGGCGGGTTGTTTTCCGGTCCCGTTGCCTTGCTGAAGGCCGTGGACCGCGTATCGTTGCGCCTGCGCGAGGGCCAGACCATTGGCATTGTCGGTGAATCGGGTTCGGGAAAGTCAACATTGGCCCGGGCCCTGTTGCGCCTTGTGCCAAGCGAAGGGGCGATCAGTTTCAGGGGCCAGGCCATTACCGAATATGACAAGCAGGCCATGCAGCCCCTGCGCCGCGAAATGCAAATTGTGTTGCAGGACCCCTTTGGCTCCCTGAGCCCGCGCATGACCACGGGCCAGATCATCACCGAGGGTCTTCTGGTGCATGAACCGGGCATCACGTCACGCGAACGCGACGTCCGTGCCGTGGCGGCGCTTGAAGAAGTGCAGATTGATCCGGCCCTGCGCAACCGATACCCGCATGAGTTTTCCGGCGGCCAACGCCAGCGCATTGCCATTGCCAGGGCCATCATCCTGAAACCGAAACTTGTCGTGCTTGACGAGCCGACGTCAGCCTTGGATCGTCAGGTACAAAAGCAGATTGTCGAACTGCTGCGTGATTTGCAGAAAGCCAACAATCTCGCCTATCTCTTTATCAGCCATGATCTTGCGGTGGTGCGGGCCATGGCCGATCACATCATGGTCATGAAGGATGGCAAGCTGGTGGAAGAGGGCACGCCCGACGAAGTGATGGAACACCCCCGCGATCCCTACACACAACGCTTGATGGCAGCGGCGTTTGCGTGAATTGGAATTTGGGTTGACGACCCCACCCCAGCCCCTCCCCAAAAATTGGGGAGGGGTGAGTTGAAGTGAAATTCGCAAACCTTCACCCCTCCCTGCTTTGCGCAGAGGGGTCGGGGGTGGGGCAGCTACCTAAATATCAAATGGCTCGATTGTCGCGAAGGCGGTGCGCAAGGCCTTCGACCATTCCCCGGACAGCATTTTGAAATAGGGATCATCAGGGCCGATGCGCTTGGTGTGCTCGATGCGCAATGTGCCCGCCTCATAGGTCAAAAGGTCGATGGGCAGGCCGACGCTCAGGTTGGAGCGCAGCGTTGAATCAAACGACAGCAGTGCCAGTTTCGCGGCGTCGCCAAGTTCCATTTCACTGCGCGCCACCCGGTCGAGAATGGGCTTGCCGTACTTATGCTCGCCGATCTGGAAGAATGGCGTGTCGGGTGTTGCCTCGATGAAATTGCCTTGGG
>JANNFZ010000591.1:0-4844 GCA_031380375.1 Hyphomicrobiales bacterium | reverse complement strand
GCTCATGAAGGGCGGGATCATCATGCCGAAAAGCACGAGGACCTTTGGATTGGTCATGGTCACCAAAAAGGCCTGGAAAAAAAGGTTGCCGTCACTCTTGGGCGCAGCCTGTCCAACACCCAATGTGCCGTCGGAACGCAGAAGTTTCCAGCCGAGCCAAACGAGATAGGCGGCGCCGGCGTAGCGCAGGAGATCAAACCAAACACCCATCACCTGGATGGCGGCTGTCAGCCCGAAGGCCGCCACGCCGACCCAGACAAGGCCCGCCGACACCGTGCCGGTGACGTTCAACAGGCCGGCCCGCGCGCCATAGCGCAACGCATTGGCAATGATCACCGTGACGGTGGGGCCCGGCACCACAGCAAGCGCAAAGGCTGCAACACAAAAAGCAAGATATGAGGCAAGCGACATGATGAACTCAATATATCAGGTTTCGCTACAAGTGATACGCTCCAGAAACACTAACCCTCGACGGTGGCACCTTCAACGTCGCTGATATGCTCGACCGAGACGACATGCTCATCATCGGCGGTGTCAAAGACAATCACACCTTGCGCCGAGCGCCCGGTCTTGCGGATGTCATGGACTGGGCAGCGGATCATCTGGCCCTGGTCGGTCACCAGCATGATTTCATCCTGCTCTTCCACGGCAAAAGACGCCACCAACGGGCCATTGCGCTCATTGACCGCCATGGCCGCAATGCCTTTGCCGCCGCGGCCGGAAACACGGTACTCGTAAGCCGAGGACCGCTTGCCATAGCCATTTTCGGAAATTGTCAGAATCACCTGTTCCGCCGCACCCATCATGGCGTAACGCTCTTGCGAGAGCAGTGCTTCGATCTGCGTGTCATCATCATCGGCTTGCGTCGCATCATCGCCCGCCACGGCCCTGGACATTTTCACGAAAGCGGCGCGCTCCTGCGGCGTTGCCTCGAAATGCTTGATGATCGACATGGAAATCACCTTGTCACCATCCTCCAGCCGAATGCCGCGCACCCCATCGGAGGCGCGGCCCTTGAACACGCGAATATCGGTCATTTCAAAGCGGATGCATTGTCCCTGCGCGCTGGTCAGCAGCACATTGTCCTGCTCATGGGCGAGGTCAACACCGATGATGGTGTCGCCCGCTTCCAGCTTCATGGCGATTTTGCCGTTACGGTTGATCTGCTCAAAATCCTCAAGTTCGTTGCGCCGCACGTTGCCGCTGGCCGTGGCAAACATCAGGAAGGGCTTCTCAGCACCGTCGCCCATCTCGGGCATGGGCAGGATGGTGGTGATGCGCTCATTGGCCTCGAGCGGCAGGATGTTGATCATTGCCTTGCCGCGGGCCGTCGGGTTGCCAAGCGGCAGCCGCCAGACTTTCATGCGATAGACCATGCCAGCGCTTGAGAAGAACAACAGTGGTGTGTGGGTATTGGCCACAAACATTTTGGTGACGAAATCCTCTTCGCGCACCGCAGCCCCTGCCCTGCCCTTGCCGCCGCGCCTCTGGGCGCGATAGGCCGAAAGCGGCACGCGCTTCACGTATCCCGTGTGGCTGACGGTGACGACCATGTCTTCCGACTGGATAAGGTCTTCGTCCTCGACCTCGCCCTCGTTTTCGATGATCTCGGTCTTGCGTGGGCTGGCAAAGCCTTCACGCACTTCGGCCAATTCATCCCTGATGATCTGGCGCACCCGCACGCGGGAACCGAGAATGTCGAGATAATCCTTGATTTCGACAGCCAGCGTCTCCAGTTCAGCGGTGATTTCCTCAAGCCCCAATTGCGTGAGGCGTTGCAGGCGAAGCTCGAGTATGGCGCGGGCCTGTTCATCCGACAGGCGATAGGTGCCGTCGGCTTTGATGCGGTGCCGGGGATCGGCGATGAGCGCGATAAGGGGTTCCAGATCTTTTGCCGGCCAGTTGCGGGCCATCAGGGCCTCGCGGGCAATGCCCGCATCCTTCGAAGCACGGATCAGGCGGATGACTTCATCAATATTGGCCACGGCAATGGCGAGGCCCACCAACACGTGGGCCCGGTCGCGGGCCTTGCGCAACAGGAATTTGGTGCGTCTGGTGATGACCTCTTCGCGGAATGAAACGAAGGCCTTCAACAGGTCGAGCAGGTTCAACTGCTCCGGCCTGCCGCCCAGAAGTGCAATGTTGTTGATCGAGAACGACGATTGCATGGCCGAAAAGCGCCACAACTGGTTGAGCACGATTTCGGGCTCGGCATCGCGTTTCAACTCGATCACCACGCGCATGCCTTCGCGCGAGCTTTCATCGCGAATGTCGGAAATGCCCTCGACGCGTTTTTCACGCACCAGCTCGGCAATCTTCTCGATCATCTGCGACTTGTTCACCTGATACGGAATCTCGGTGACCACAAGCGCCTGGCGGTCCTTGCGGATGTCCTCGACCCCGACGCGTGAGCGAATGACAATGGAGCCGCGCCCCGTGATGAAGGCGCTTTTGATACCGCTGCGCCCCAGAATAATGCCGCCCGTCGGAAAATCAGGTCCCGGAATGATCGGCAAAAGTGCCTCGACGGTGATTTCCGGATTGTCGATGAGCGCCAGCGTGGCGTCGATCACTTCGCCCAGATTATGCGGCGCCATGTTGGTCGCCATGCCAACGGCAATGCCGCCAGCACCGTTGACCAGCAGATTCGGGTATTTGGCAGGGAGCACCGCCGGTTCGCGGAACTCGTTGGAATAGTTGAACGTATATTCAACCGTGTCCTTGTCGAGATCGTCGAGCAACGGCATGGCTGCTTTGGCAAGTCTCGATTCTGTGTAACGGTCAGCGGCCGGCGGATCGCCATCGATAGAGCCAAAATTGCCCTGGCCATCGATCAGCGGAAGGCGCAGCGAGAAATCCTGGGCCATGCGCACCAGCGCGTCATAGATCGCCAGGTTGCCGTGCGGATGGTATTTGCCCATGACGTCGCCGACGATGCGCGCCGATTTCTTGTAGGGCTTGTCCGGCGTGAAGCCGTTTTCATACATGGTGTAGAGAATGCGACGGTGCACCGGCTTCAAGCCGTCGCGCACGTCCGGAAGGGCGCGGCTGACAATGACCGACATGGCATAGTCGAGGTAGCTCCGCCGCATCTCCTCTTCGATGGTGATCGGCGTAATTTCATGGGGATTGGCGGGCGGAAGCCCGGCCTTGTCGTTGTCGTTCTCAGCCACGAAGTGTCCTGTCCAGCCCTGCTACGATCGCCCGGAACAAGCCTCCCGACGAGGCCAAAAGCGACTCATAAAACCGTGCCCGGAGACTAGTCCGCAACACGCGCCGGAGCAATGAAAAGACCGTGGGAAAGGGTCAGATTTTCCGCAGGTAAAGTCCGCCGCCGGAATAGCTGCCATTGCCGCCTGTAAGGCTGGCACAGCGCTGTTTTCCACCCACCCACTTATTCCAGGCGACGCAGAGTTTCTGGCCGCGCACGGTCCAAACGCCATGGTCCTTCTCGCCGTCGGCAAAGCCCGTCAGCGTGCCATTGGGGCGCATGGATACGGTCATGCTGACCAAGCCGAGAACGCTGACGTTGTAACGGCCAGGGGCCAGCTGACGAATTTGGGATGGCGACAGCTTGTCACCGGCAACACTTGGCAGGGTCGAACCTACGAAGGACATGGCAACAAGCGCCATTGCCGCGACCAGCGGATATTTCAGAATCATGGGGAACCTCGGAATTGTTGCAGTGCAACAAGACGTTAATTGTGGCGACAGTGTGGCCGGCCAATCACTGGACCTTGCCGTCCTTGATCACCGAAACCGGATCCATTTCCTCATTGTAGGTTGGGTCGGCGTCGTACTCAGTCAAAACAAAGCGCCCTTCCCGAAAGGTGTATGTCGCATTGGATGAGGCGTCGCCGATGCCGCGCCATTTGGAAAACGTGCCGATGGTATTGCCTGCCGGATCATAATCCGAATTCACCAACTCGAACACCGAACTATAGCCTTTGACGGCCATGGCCTTGAGTTCGGCACTGTCTGCATCCTCATAGCTGATGGCAAGGTCAGGCTGGGCAAAGGACAGCGGAAACAGTCCCTCGGCACCCGAGAGGAAATACACGGCACTTTCGTTGTAGGCCGCCATCATGCAGGGAAAGCGGAACAACACGGCCTTGCTGTCGGGCTCACCTTCCGAACTCTCGTCCGACTTGAATTCAAGTTCCCAGCTTTGTGGGGATTGGCTGCCCGCCAGCACTTCATTGGACAATGGACAGTTTGCGGCAAACAACGAAACATAGGCCCTGGTGGCTTCAGACTCGCCGGCAAGAACATTCCTGGGTGTTGCGATGTCGTTGCAGGTTTCGGGGTAAGCACCTTCAACCATCACTGCATCGCTGGGCTTCAATTTTCCCGCGGTGATTTCAAGGGCGCGCGCCGGTGCATCTTGCTGGGCATTGATCCGGCGCACCGTGTAGCAACCAGCGAAGACCTTCTCCGTTGTATCGGCATTGATCGATTTGATGGCCACCGGCACTGTGTAGAACACCGATCCTGCCGCACCTTCTTCGCTCACCGGGCCGACATCAAGCTCGACCCGCACCGTATCGGAAAAGCCATCTTCGTATTCTGTGAAGGATTTGGCTGGGGGTTCGGCGAAATAGCCATAGGCCCGGCCAAACTCATGGCGGTTGATGGCGTTGTAGAGCGAAGTGACAAGCGAGGCCGCGTCGCTGCGGTCATCGAAATAAGGAACTTCAGCCTGCGCCAGCGTTGTGAGCCGCGCCAAGCTGAAAAAGATGAGTGCAAGGCGAACGAACCTCAAAACGGAACCTCGTCATCGAGATCGCGCGCGAAGGACTTTTTCGCAGGACTGCTGGTGCGTGGCCGATCATATATATATATAT
>JANNFZ010000589.1:0-1712 GCA_031380375.1 Hyphomicrobiales bacterium | reverse complement strand
CTTCCTTGGCCGCAGTCTCGCGCAAGGCTTCGATCTGCTGTCGTTGCTGTGTCAGTTGCTCATCAGTTGTGGTTTCCCGGTCGATGATACTCTGCACCAGTTCGAGGCGAAGCTTGACCGACTTGATCTCTTCCTGGACTTGCGGGTTGGCATAGTCTTGGGCGGCAACCGGAAGCGCAACGGCCAGCAGCGCCAACCAGCACAACAGGACAAATTTTGCGATGCCAGTCACATGGACCTCACACCAAACGGCTCTGCACCACAGCGGCCCCGATGAACGAGGCAAACAGCGGATGCGGCGCAAAGGGTTTGGACTTCAGTTCGGGGTGGTATTGCACGCCGATGAACCAGGGGTGGTCGGGATACTCAATAGTCTCCGGCAACAAACCGTCCGGCGACATGCCGGCAAACTTGAGGCCCGCCTTTTCGAGCCGGCCACGATAGGCGGTGTTTACTTCGTAGCGGTGGCGATGGCGTTCGGAAATCCGCGTGTCGCCATATATGCCGGCGATGCGGCTGCCTTTTTCGAGCACCGCGTCAAACGCGCCAAGTCGCATGGTGCCGCCAAGATCGCCACCGGCCTTGCGGATCTCCAACTCATTGCCCTTCATCCATTCCGTCATGGTGCCGACCACGGGTTCCCTGGTCTCGCCGAATTCGGTCGAACTGGCATTTTCAATGTGGCAGAGATTGCGGGCCGCTTCGATGCAGGCCATCTGCATGCCAAAACAAATGCCGAAATACGGAACCTTGCGGGTGCGCGCAAAAGCGGCGGCGTGAATCTTGCCTTCCGATCCGCGCTCGCCGAAGCCGCCCGGCACGAGAATGCCGTGAACGCCTTCGAGATAGGGGGCCGGGTCTTCCTTGTCAAAAACCTCACTCTCGATCCATTGCAGATTGACCTTCACACGCTGGGCGATCCCGCCATGGACAAGGGCTTCCTTCAGGGATTTATAGGCATCGAGCAGGTCAGTGTATTTGCCCACGACTGCAATGGTCACTTCCCCTTCCGGCTCATTGATGCGGGACATGATGTCGTCCCACTTCGCGAGGTCGGGCTTTGGTGCATTGACAATGCCAAAGGCGTCGAGAACTTCCTGGTCGAGGCCTTCAGCATGATAGGCCCTTGGCACATCATAGATGTTTGAAACGTCAAGCGCCTGAATGACTGCAGAGGGGCGGACATTGCAGAACAGCGCAATTTTGCGGCGCTCATTGGCGGGCACCGGCCGGTCGGCACGGCACAGAAGAATATCGGGCTGAATGCCGATCGAACGCAGCTCCTTCACCGAATGCTGCGTCGGCTTGGTTTTCAACTCGCCGGCCGTCGGAATATAAGGCAGCAGGGTCAGGTGCACATAGATGCAAGTCCCGCGCGGAGCTTCCTGTCCAAACTGGCGGATGGCCTCGAAGAACGGCAGGCCTTCTATGTCGCCAACCGTGCCGCCAATTTCCACAAGCACAAAGTCAAAGCCGTCATTGTCGGACTAGATGAAGTCCTTGATGGCGTCAGTCACATGGGGAATGACCTGCACCGTGCCGCCGAGAAAATCGCCGCGCCGTTCCTTGGCAATGATGTCCTGGTAGATGCGCCCCGTGGTGATGTTGTCGAACTTGTTGGCGTGGCGGCCTGTAAAACGCTCATAATGGCCAAGATCAAGATCGGTCTCGGCGCCGTCATCGGTGACAAAGACCTCGCCGTGCTGCAGCGG
>JANNFZ010000557.1:0-3010 GCA_031380375.1 Hyphomicrobiales bacterium | reverse complement strand
GTTGGCGGAAATCCTCGACAAGGGTTTTCGCTTCGACAAGTCAGGCGTTGAACAAACGCCGAAAGGCGAGGTCTTTGTCACCATCCACAATCCACCGCTACGCCTCGTGATCACAGGCGCTGTGTTGATTGCGCAAGCCTTGATTCCCATGGCGAAGGCGGCGGGCTATGACATCTGGATTGTCGATCCGCGCGGCGCTTTCGCGACGGACGCACGTTTTTCCGGTGTGCATCTCCACGCCGAATGGCCCGACGAGATCATTCCGAAAATCGGACTTGATGTGCGCACCGCCTTCATGGCCTTGACCCATGATCCCAAGATTGATGATCCAGCCCTTGAGTTGGCGCTTGCGTCGGAAGTGTTTTACATTGGAGCCCTCGGTTCCAAAAAAACCCAAGGCGCGCGCCAGGAACGCCTGAAAGAAAAAGGCATGAGTGAAATACAACTCGCCCGGATTCACGGGCCCATCGGCCTTGCCATCGGTGCTGTCGGGGCATCCGAAATCGCCATTTCGATCATGGCGGAGATGACCAAAGCGTTGCGGCTCGGATGAAGACCCACCACCAATTGTTGTTCCCCTCTCCCGAACGCTTCGCGTTCACCCTCTCACACAAGGGGAGAGGGTTGAAGAGACCTTCTCCCCTTGTGGGAGAAGGTGCTGAGCAGCCTCTTGCTGCGAGGCGGAAGAGGGGTCCTCCGCTGACTGATGACCGTTTCACCCCATGCTCTTCGGACCCACCCCACTTGACGAATCTGTCGGTGCCATCCTCGCCCATGGCACGCGCCATGGCGGCGGCATGTTCAAAAAAGGCCGCATTCTTTCGGTTGATGATGTGGCAGCGCTTAAGGAAGCGGGCCACGTCCACCTCACTGTCGCACGGCTTTCGGATGATGACGTGCCTGAGGATGAGGCGGCGCGGCTTATTTCCATCGCCGCCTGTGGTGCAGGTGCGCGGCCCCAGGAGGCCTTCACGGGGCGGGCCAATCTCTTCGCTTCGGTCCTCGGGCTTTTGGTCATTGACGAGGCAAGGCTCCGCGCCATCAACCGTCTGCATGAAAGCCTGACCCTTGCGACGCTGCCGAATTTCGCGCGGGTGGAACCCCGTGACATGGTGGCGACCATCAAGGTCATTCCCTTTGCCGTGCCGCGTGCCGTGCTCAATCAAGCGCTCGCCATCATCGCCGATGCGCCGTTGTTCAAGGTGCAGGCCTTCGCGCCGAAACGCGCCGGCCTTGTCATCACACGGTTGCCCCAAACAAAGCCATCGCTCATCGTCAAGTCCGAGGAATCTATCCGCCAACGCCTCGCCGCCATGGGTGCCACGCTTGCCGAAGTGTCGGTCTGCGACCATGCGGAAGCCGAAGTTGCCGCATCCATCCGTACACTGAAGAAACAGGGTCTCGGTCCGGTTCTGGTGTTTGGCGCATCAGCCATTGTGGACCGGGCCGATGTCATTCCGGCTGGTGTTGTTGCGGCAGGAGGCCGCGTTCTTCATCTCGGCATGCCGGTTGATCCGGGCAATCTCCTGATGCTGGCGGAGCTTGGCGGAACACCGGTCATTGGCGTGCCCTCCTGCGCCCGTTCGCCCAAGGTCAATGGCTTCGACTGGGTTTTGGAGCGCTTGATTGCCGATCTTCCCGTGACACCGCCGGACCTCATGGACATGGGCGCGGGGGGGTTGCTTGCTGAAATTCCCTCAAGGCCAAGTCCCCGCGAAGGGCAGGGGAATATCCCTGCTGCACCCCGTGCCGTGGTGCTTGTCCTCGCAGCCGGAGTCTCATCGCGCATGGGAACGCACAAGATGCCGGCAGATTTCATGGGCGAACCAATGATCCGCGTCAGCGTCCAGAACGCATTGGCTTCGTCAGCCGACGAGGTGGTGGTGGTCACGGGGCATCGTGGCGAAGAAGTTGCGGCGGCACTTTCCGGACTCGAGGTCAGGCTTGTCCACAATCCGGATTTTGCACTTGGCCTTTCCACGTCGCTTCGCTGTGGTGTGCAAGCTATTGCTGGAAAGGCCCAATGCATCATCGTCCATCTGGGTGACATGCCGCTGGTCAAGGGGCAGTTGTTCGACCGGTTGATTGCCGCCTTCAACCCCGCCGAACACCGCAGCATCATCGTGCCAACATTCAAGGGTGCGTTCGGAAATCCGGTGCTCTGGGGTGCGGAGCATTTCGAGAGGCTTTCATCTCGTGTTGGCGACAAGGGGGCCCGCAGTCTCATCGCCGATCTCAAATCCGAAGCTGTCGAAATTGACGCCGGCACGGATTCCGTCCTCCGTGACGCCGACACGCCGGGGGACCTGGAAAACCTGAGAACCGCTGTTCTCTGACCGTCATTCCGGCGAAAGCCGGAACCCCACGTTCAAGCGCTAAAAATATTTCACAATGTCAATCAGCCGGGCCACAAGTTTCCCCATGGCCTGACGAATGATATACTACATTAGGAATTAAATGTCAAGATCAAATTTCAGATCAATTGCAGGTTTCTGAAACTTGTGTGGCCCTTGCGGCCGATGATGATGTGGTCGTGGACCAGAACGCCCAGCTTTTCACCGGCCTGGACGATTTTTTTGGTCATCTCGATGTCGGCCAATGACGGCGTTGGATCACCGGAGGGGTGGTTGTGCACCAGGATAATTGCGGTCGCTGCCAGTTCCAGGGCCCGCTTGATCACCTCGCGGGTATAGACTGGCGTGTGGTCGACGGTGCCTTCCTGTTGCACTTCATCGGCGATCAACTGGTTTTTCTTGTCGACAAAGAGAATGCGGAATTGCTCACGGTCCTGGAAGGCCATGGCGGCCCGGCAATAGTCGATGATCGCCTGCCAGTTCGCCAGCATCGGCCGTTGCAGCACTTCACCGCGGGCCAGCCGCAGTGAAGCGGCCTTGATGAGCGCCAGATCAGCCGCCACCGCTTCCCCCACACCTGAAACTTCCATGAGCCGTTCCGGTGCCGCACCCACCACTTCCGCAAAGGTTCCGAATTTGGCGATCAGCGCCTTGGC
>JANNFZ010000482.1:0-4457 GCA_031380375.1 Hyphomicrobiales bacterium | reverse complement strand
GTTTTACATCCGCTTCCAAAGAACCCGCCCACGGCGCGTAGTCGCGGGTGAAATAGAGGTGGGAGGCCTTTGTCTCCGCCAACACGTCGCGCAAAATTTGAACCGAAGGGCCTTGGCGCAGGACAAGCGGCACTGATTTTCCCAAGGCTTCGACGCTGCGCTGCAGCCACCAGCGCGAAGCCCCACCCCAGTGCCAGTCGCCCGGCGAGGCATCATCGAGAATGAAAAGCGGAATGATGTCCCCGGCGGAAGCTGCTGCCGTCAATGCCGGGTGGTCGGACAGGCGCAAGTCCTGCCGGAACCACATGATAACAGGAGAATCCATGTGTGGTGTACGCCGTCAGCGGTAATCGGATCAGGCGGCGGAGCGTTTTTTCAGCAGTGTTGTCAGCCAGTCCGGGTCCATCTGCGGAACGGAAGACAGCAGAAGCTCCGTATACGGAGGATAAGGCGGGTTGAGCACTTGCGACTTCAACCCCTGCTGCACCACCTTGCCCTTGTACATGACAACGATTTCATCGGAAATCGCCCTGACCGTGGCAATGTCGTGGGTGATGAAAAGATAAGTGACTTGCGTCTCCTTTTGCAGCTTCATCAGCAGTTTCAGGATTTCTTCCTGGACAATCTGGTCAAGCGCTGATGTCACTTCATCGCAGATGATCAGTTCGGGTTCTGCCGCGAGTGCCCGGGCAATCGAAATGCGCTGCTTCTGGCCGCCTGAAACCTCGCCTGGATAGCGGTCAATGAAATCCTCGCCAAGCTCGATGGCCTCGAGCAGTTCCACAATGCGGCGGTCCTTGGCGGCACCCTTGAGACCCATATAGAATTCAACGGGCCGTCCAACGATGTCGCGCACCGTCTGGCGCGGATTGAGTGCTGTATCGGCCGACTGGTAGATCATCTGGATGCGGCGCAAAGTGTCCCGGTCGCGGTCAGCCAGTTTTGGCGGCAGTTCCTTGCCGTTGAACGTGATCCGACCCTTGGAAGGCGGCAGTAGCCCGGTGATGGCGCGGGCCAGTGTTGACTTGCCGGACCCTGATTCACCGACCACAGCAACGGTGCGCCCGCGCGGAATGTTGACGGTGACGTTGTCGAGGACTTTGACGACGCCGGAATAGCTGGCATCAACATTGGCAATGGAGAGGATAATGTCCTCGCTTTTGCTTTCCTTTTTTTCCAGCTTGCGGACCGCCCAGAGCGACTTTGTATAATCCTGGGTCGGCGCTTTCAGCATGGTGCGCGTGTCGGCCTGTTCGACAAGATTGCCGTAGCGCAACACCATGATGCGGTGCGCCATCTGGGCCACCACGGCGAGATCATGGGTGATATAAATGGCGGCCGTGTCAAATTCGTCCACGATGCGGCGCATGGCCGCCAGCACTTCAACCTGGGTTGTCACATCAAGGGCTGTTGTGGGCTCGTCAAAAACAATGAGATCTGGCCGCGACGACATGGCCATGGCGGTCATGGCGCGCTGCAACTGGCCGCCGGAAACCTGGTGGGGGTAGCGTTCGCCGATGGTGTCGGGATTGGGAAGTTGAAGACGCTTGAACAAATCCTTGGCATCTTTTTCAGCCGTCTGCCGGTTCATGACACCGTGGTTGGTGGCGCTCTCGACGACCTGTTCCATTATGCGGTGGGCCGGATTGAACGAGGCCGAAGCACTTTGCGCCACATAGGAAATTTGCGAGCCCCACATCTTGCGCAAGTCTTCCTGGGAAGCGTTGACCAGGTCCTTGCCGTCGAAGGTCACGGTGCCTGCCGAAATGCGACAGCCCGGTTTGGTGTAACCCATGGCGGCAAGGCCCAGCGTCGATTTGCCCGCCCCTGATTCCCCGATGAGGCCGACCACCTCACCACGTTTCAATGAAAGATCGACGCCCTTGATAATCGGGTGCCATTTGTCGTCGGAATAGCCTTCGATCTTGAGGCCCCTGATTTCGACGAGGGCCTCACCCCTGATGCGTTTCTTGTCATTGGTCATCGCGCAACCCCGAAGTCTTTTGCAGGAACCAGTCGACCACGAAATTGACGGCGACCGTCAGGAGGGCGATGGCGGCGGCGGGAATAAGCGGCTGCGGCCTTCCAAAAGTGATGAGCGTCTTGCTTTCCGCCACCATGGAGCCCCAGTCGGCCGTCGGCGGCTGGATGCCGACACCGAGGAATGAAAGTGCTGCAATGGTCAGGAACACGAAACTGAAGCGCAGGCCAAATTCGGCAATGAGCAGCGGCAGAATGTTGGGAACGATTTCCCTCACAACAATCCACGGCAGCTTTTCGCCGCGCAGCCTTGCGGCTTCAACAAAGTCCTGAACGGCAACACTGAGTGCTGTATTGCGCGCCAGACGGAAGACGCGGGTTGAATCGAGCACCGCAAGAATGAAGATCAGGTTCCACACCGATTTGCCGGCCATGGCCAGCAGCATCAGCGCGAAAATCAACACCGGGATCGACATGAAAATATCAACGATGCGGCTGAACAACTGGTCAAGCCAACCCCGCGTGACGGCAGTGTAGATGCCAAGCACGCCGCCGATGGAGAAAGAAATGCACACTGTCAGCAGGGCGATGCCAATCGTGTTGCGCGCCCCAAACAGAACCCGCGACAGCGTATCGCGACCGATCTGGTCGAGTCCGAACCAATGTGCTGCCGACGGTGCCTGATAGGCCTTGCCGACAATCTCGGATTCGCCGAACGGTGCAATGAGCGGGGCAAAAAGCGCACAGAAGAAATAGAAAGCAATGACGGCCATGCCAAACTTGGCGCTGAGTGGCGCTGATTTCAGCAGGCGGATGGTGTTTTGCCACAGCGTGCGGCGGCTGCGGATGGACCGGATGTCAACGTGTTCCGTGGTCATTTGGGGTGCAAGAGCCTTGGATTGGTGACAATGGCCACGATGTCCGCCATGAGGTTCAGCAGGATATAGGTGGCGGCAAAAATAAGGGCGCAGGCCTGGGCCACGGGCATGTCGCGGCTCGAGACAGAATCGACCATCAATTGCCCGATGCCGGGATAGACGAAAACCACTTCGACAACCACCACGCCCACCACAAGATAGGCGAGGTTGAAGGCAATGACCGTGGCGATGGGAGCCCAGGCGTTGGGCAGCGCATGCCTCAAGATAACCTGCCGTCCCGTCAGGCCCTTGAGCTTTGCCATTTCAATATAGGGTGAGGAGAGAAGGCCAATGATCGCAGCCCGCGTCATGCGCATCATGTAGGCAACGATGACCAGCGTCAGGGTGAGTGCGGGCAGCAAGGCGCGTATCACGTGTTCGAAGAACGCTGTGTCGGCATTGACGGTCGAAAGCGGAGAGAATATCCTCAACTTCACTGCAAAGAAAAACATCAGGACGTAGGCCACGAAGAACTCGGGCGAGGCAATCGTCGTGAGTGTTAAGGCGTTGGCAATGCGGTCAAACCAGCTGTTTCGGTAGAGAGCAGTCAACAGGCCAAGCGCCAGTGCCAAGGGTACTGCAATTATGGCGGTGAGTGCTGCGAGGAAGAAAGTGTTGTAGAGGCGGGGGCCGATGATGCCTGACACGGTGCGCACGTTTTCCGACCGCCAGCCACCAGCACCGGCAAAGGACTTGCCGAAATCCCCGGTTACAGCTCCACTGACCCATTCGATGTAGCGCGTGGTCGCGGGCCGGTCGAGGCCGAGCTGGTGATTGAAGATCTTCACAGTTTCAGGCGTGGCGCCCTGGCCCAGAATGGCCTCCGCAAATCCACCTGGCAAAAGCTCAAGGGTCGAGAAAATAATGACCGACACAGCAAGCAGTGTCGCAAGTCCCAGACCCAATCGCTGCAGCACAGTGCGAAGAACTGGATGCATGCACTTCACTCCCCCCAGATCGCGGTCAGTTTTGGATGAGTCATCCAAAGCTGACAAAACGCGATCGGAAATTCAATTTACGAGCACGTTCATCACCATTGACCGCCTTGGTCAAAGGTGATCGTGCTCTAGTGTTGGTGCCGGACTTCTGTGGCCCGATCGACGAAAATGCTAGCAGACCTGCGGACCATTGCTAGAGCAAATGCGCGAATGGCGGGCAGAAAAAGGCACCAATACATAAAAAAACACCCCGCCAAATCCGGCGGGGTGTCGCATTCTGCAATGGCGTGTCGCTTATGCGAACCACCAACGGTCGTACATGTAACCACCATCGTGGTCGTTGTCAGAGTTGAGGTCACCGTGCGCCACTTTGGTGGACATGGCGCCGACGTAGTTGGCGAACATCATCACCATCTGGCCACCGTCGTCATGCACAAGCTGTTGTGCCTCGGCATAAAGGGCGGCGCGCTTGGCATCGTCCGTTTCGGCACGGGCGATCGGCAGGATTTCGTTGAAGCGCGCGTTCTGCCAATGCGAATCATTCCACGCTGCCTCTGCGGCAAGCGAAACGGTGAGCATGGCGTCAGTCGTCGGACGGCCACCCCAATAGCAGTGCGACCAT
>JANNFZ010000467.1:0-1834 GCA_031380375.1 Hyphomicrobiales bacterium | reverse complement strand
GTCAAAGGCCACGACGGCCACCCCGAGAACGAACGCGCCGATGAATTGGCACGGTTGGGGATTGCGGAACTGCGCTAAGTCATTGTTTTCGCATCATAGGAAAATAACGCTTGACACCGCGCGGTGGATCGCGTATATCTCGGTACATTCCACACCCCCCACAAAAGTCTTGAGCCCATCACGAAGACGACGTCGGGGGAGCGGGCTGGGATTGCGGTACTCAGCGAAACAGGCGTTTGTCAAACTCGAACGGTCGTGAAGATTTTATGCGCAGGTGTTTCATGTCCGGATGCGAGCAATTGACAATCAAATTGAATTCCTCGGGCACCACAACCGAAGGCACGCGAAGAAGCGCTGTTTTCTCTTCCCTGATCCAGCTTTGCCCCAGTGACCTGCACCAGTTCAAAAGGCCTTGCCCCTTCATCGAACCGGGAAGCTTGTTGACTTTGTGAATATTGAGGTGGTCGGGAAGAAAAAGTTGCAAGGCCACCTTGTCCAGGAAACGCTCTTGCAAAAGTCCAGGTGCGTGGACAAGGGTTTCGAGTGCGGCAAGTGCAAGGTGTTCTGACGCGTAGAGCACGGCGGAGCCCACCTCATTCCACCGTCCGCCGGCAATCCTGCTGCCGATACCAGACAAATCCCGGGCATATCGGGCTTCCGCAAGCCGCCAAACGATCATGCATAGACGCCGTGTACGAACCTGACGAGCAGGGCTTCAACTTCGCGCGCACCAGCTTCCGAGCGCGCCATGTCCCAAGGCACATGATTGCCAAGCGCCAGATTGGGGGTGGCGAGGAAAATTCTTGCCCGAGCCTTGGTCTGAAAAGCCCAAGTTGACATTTCCTCGATATGGAGCAGGCGGTCTATCGCATCAGACTCTGATAGACGCAACGGCCGTCTCGCTGCCATGCGCCGTTTAAACGTGCGCTCCGGGATGACGGCATAAACGTCGTCCCATGTGAGCTTTCCGGATTTGACAAAACGGGAAACGTCGGTTGCGGCCAGGCCTGACTTGATGCGCTCATAGGGAATAGGCTGTGGCATGTGGATGTTCATGCGCGCAGCATATCCTGTTCCGGCATTTGCCGCAAGTATTCTGGCGTTTGCCATTTCGCCATCGCGCGTCATGACATCACTTGGCGCTGGGTCAAGGACCACGACGGCCATCTCGAAAACAAGCGCGCCGATGAACTGGCGCGGGCTCGGATTGCGGACCTCGTCCGGCTGAGCGGGCTTGCGAATATACATATTATGTGTATAATAAGAGTAACTTGCAGGATGTGTATTATGGCTCAAGTCCGTGTTTCTACGGCTGAATTTATCAAGAACTATGGCAATTTCGCCGATCAGGCGTTGCGTGAACCTGTCACCATCACCAAAAATGGCCGGGACAGGCTGGTGATGCTTTCCGCCGATGAATTCGCCCGACTCTCGCGTCGTGATCGTCGTGTCGTGCGTCTGGAAGACTTCACCGAAGAAGAGATGGCGGCAATTGGTGCGTCCGAAGCCAAACCGGAAGACACGGTACTGGATTCAGAATTGCGCGACTGGAAACCGTGAATCTGCCAAAGCCCAGAGCTGGGCTTGTCATCCGTTATGCCTACTTGTGGAGCCGGGAAGCCGACAAAGGCCGAGAGGAAAGTTCAAAGGACCGCCCCTGCGCAATTGTCCTGGCTCTGTTACGAGAACCGGGTGCCATAGTTGTGCGCGTCCTGCCAATCACGCATCAGTCGCCCAGCGACCCGGCTTCAGCACTTGAAATCCCGCCGCCAACAAAAGCCCGTCTCGGACTCGATTCCGATAGATCGTGGATTGTCCTTGATGAGGCCAATGA
>JANNFZ010000454.1:0-5199 GCA_031380375.1 Hyphomicrobiales bacterium | reverse complement strand
ATTCGAACACGCCCTCCTGCACCAGAAGCCGCGTACCCGCACAGCAGACTTGACCCTGGTTGAACCACACGGCATCAACAACGCCTTCCACCGCCGCATCGAGATCGGCATCATCAAAGACGATGAACGGCGACTTGCCGCCAAGTTCCAGCGAGAGTTTTTTGCCCGTGCCCGCCGTTTCCCGGCGGATGAGGCGGCCAACGTCGGTTGAACCCGTGAATGCGATCTTGTCGACATCAGGATGCTTGACCAGAGCAGAGCCCGTCTCGCCATCGCCGGTGATGATGTTGACGACACCTTTGGGCAGGCCCGCTTCGATGCAGGCTTCGGCCAGCGCCAGAGCGGTCAGTGGTGTGAACTCCGCTGGCTTCAATACAACCGTGTTGCCGGCGGCGAGGGCTGGCGCAATTTTCCACGCCAACATGAGCAGCGGAAAATTCCACGGAATGATCTGGCCGCAGACGCCGACCGGACCATAGCCCTTGAATTCCGTGTCGATGAGTTGGGCCCAGCCCGCATGATGGTAGAAGTGCCGGGCCACCAGCGGAATATCGATGTCGCGGGATTCGCGGATGGTCTTGCCATTGTCCATGGTTTCGAGCACCGCAAAGAAGCGCTCGCGTTTCTGGATATGGCGCGCCAGTGCATAAAGATGCTTGGCACGTTGATGGCCCGAAAGCTTCGACCAGGCCGGATATGCCTTGCGCGCCGCCGCAACAGCGGCATCAACATCTTTCGCGGTTCCCTGCGGTACGCGGCCAAGCACCGAGCCATCCGCCGGATTGGTCACATCAATCCATTGCTTGCCCGTCGAGGCGACAAAGGCACCATTGATGAAATGACCAAAGCCATCGCCATGCAACGAGAGCCAGTCTTTCACATGGTTGTTCTGTTCCGGGGCCGGACCATAATCCATCGTATCAAGTATTTCGGTGACGCTTGGCATGTCTGGTCCTCAGGCGATGGCGTGATGGGCAAGGGCGGAATAGCGGCCCGTGACAAAGTGTTCGAGCTGCCGCTCAATATCGGCAAGCATGGACGAGGCGCCAAGCCGGAAAAGATCGGGCTCAAGCCAGCGACGCCCCAGTTCTTCCTTCATCAGGATTTGCCAGTTCAAGGCGTCCTTGGCGGTGCGCAATCCGCCCGCCGGCTTGAAGCCGATTTTGAAACCCGTCTGTTCGCCATAGTCACGGAGTGCTCGCACCATAGTAAGGCTGACGGGCAGCGTGGCATTGGCATCCTCCTTGCCCGTTGACGTTTTTATGAAATCGGCACCCGCCTGCATGGCAACCATCGATGCCTTGTAGACATTCCGCAGTGTCTTCAGATCACCCGTCGCCAGTATGGCCTTGAGGTGCGATGTGCCGCAGGCCTCGCGCATCGCCGCCACCTCATCGTAAAGCGCCTCCCAATTCTGGGTCAGCACCTGTTCGCGGTGAATGACGATATCAATTTCGCCAGCCCCTTCCTCGACCGCATATTTGATTTCGGCGAGCCTGATCTTCAGTGGTGTGAGCCCCGCCGGAAAGCCGGTGGCAACCGAAGCAACCGGAATGCCGCTGCCCCGCAACGCCTTGACGGCGTGGGGCACCAGCGCGGGATAAACACAGACAGCACCAACTTTTGGCGGCGTGGCGCCAAGGCCCAGCTGCACAACAATGTCTTCGCGCAGCGGCCGTTTGGCTTTTTCACAGAGGCGGTGTACCCGGCCTGCCGTGTCATCTCCGGCAAGCGTTGTGAGGTCAATGCATTGCATGGCCTTGACCAGCCAGGCCGCCTGATATTCCTTTTTGACACTTCGCCTTGTGCCGAGTGTTGCGGCACGGCGCTCGGCGGCGGAGGTATTGACCTGCACGCCCTCGAACCAATCTTTGGTCAGCGCCGTTCCGGCATTGCGTACCAAGCTATTGGAACCATTAAATGGCGTATGCTCGTTCATTGTTCGAGCCTAGCCCTTGCCAGCACCGCAAACAAGCAGCGCCTATTCCAGCGGGAATTCCGTCCGCGCAATATGAACAGCAAGAAGGCAGCCATTGGGTGTGGTCGAACAATGTTCCGTGCCATCCCGGAGCCAGACAAGATCACCGACCTTGAACACCGTGCCATCATTCTCGATGAGTTCGCCCTCAAGGATCAAGAACTGCTCATGGCCGTTGTGGCGATGAGCCCGCGTCGTCATGCCGGGGGGCATGCGGTAAACATGAAAGCCGGTGCCAAGCGGCAGCGAATCATCGTTTTGCAGTACCGTGTCGCCATAGGCCTTGCCGTCTTCATAGATGAAGGGCTTGAATTCTGCCGAATGGATGTTGACGACGCGCCGGTCGGCGGGATTCACATCTTTTATTTTTGTCATGGTGTTTTCTCCGTTTCAAACTCATCCGAAAGTCCAAGCGCCAGAAGAAATGGCTGTGGGTTTTCCCGGTCCCGTTTTGCAAGCCCTCTGTATACCTCAAGCGCATCGGCGCTGAGTACCTTGTTCATATAAAAATACATGGCGGCACCATAGCGGACGCGGCCCGACCCCGCTGCACCCGGCGGTGTGTGCAGCAAGGTGAGTTGCTTCCGGTTCTCGGCCGCCTTGGCATCCAACATCAACCCTCCGTGGCGGCGGCAAGCGCCATCTGGATGTCTCTTTGCCGGCGGCGCTCGGCCCGCAGCAGGATGTACCCTGCAAGTGTGACGCCCACCCCCACCAGCACCACAATGATTGTCGCAAGGGCATTGATGTCCGGTGTCACGCCAAGTCGCACCTTGCTCCAGATCAGGATGGGAAGTGTCGTGGCTCCCGGTCCGGTCACAAAATTGGTGATCACCACGTCATCGATTGAAATCGTAAAAGCCAACAGCCAGCCCGCCAGAATGGCCGGAGAAATGATCGGCAGGGTCACGTCGCGCAAAACCTGCCACGGCTTTGATCCGAGGTCCATGGCCGCCTCCTCGATCGCAACATCCATCGAGGACAGGCGCGATTGCACAATCGTCGTCACATAGGTCATGGAAAAGGTGATGTGGGCGATGGTGATGGTGGTAAAGCCCCGTTGCCCCGGCCAGCCAATCCATTCCGCCATCAGGATGAACAGCATGAGCGATGAAATGCCGGTGATCACTTCCGGCATGATCAGCGGTGCCGAAACCAGCCCCGAGAACAATGTGCGCCCGCGAAAGCGCCGGAAGCGGGCGAGTGCTATTCCCGCCATGGTACCGATGACGGTGGCGATGGTGGCGGATACGAGGGCGATTTGCAGCGACAGCAGTGCTGCATCCATGATCTGCCCATTGTGCAAGAGCTTGCCATACCATTGCACGGAGAACCCGCCCCACACCGTGGCGAGCCTCGACTTGTTGAACGAGAACACCATCATCGACAGGATGGGGATGTAGAAAAACGCCAGGCCAAAGCACAGGCAACTGATCAGGAAGATGGGGCTCCGCTTCATGGCGAGCCTCCGCCTTGGGCCTTTGCTTCGTAGTGGTTGAAGGCCATCAACGGCACGACGAGCATGAAAAGCAGCGCCACCGCGACAGCAGAGGCCATGGGCCAATCCCGCGCCGCGGCAAATTCATCGGAGATCACCCGGCCGATCATCGGATCTCCGGCACTGCCCACAAGACTGGGGATCACCAACTCGCCGGAAGCCGGAATGAAAACCAGAAGCCCACCAGCAATGATGCCGGGCACCGAGAGCGGCAGTGTTACGTCGCGGAACACCTGCCAGGGCCGCGAACCCAGATCCATGGCCGCTTCGTTCAGTGTGCCATCAAGCCGTTCCAGATTGGCATAGAGCGGCAGGATCATGAACGGCAGGTAGGAATAGACAAGCACCAGCACCACCGCGAAATTGCTGTTCATCATGGGAATGCTGCGCAGCGCCCAGTCGGCTGGCACAACACTGTTGTAGAGTGCCGTCAGCCCGCGGTTAAACCAGCTATTGCTGCCCATAAGACCGATCCACGCATAGACGCGCAGCAGAAACGATGTCCAAAACGGCAGGATCACCAGCATCAGCAGCACAGTGCGCCAGGCTCGGTCAACCCGCGTGATGCCAAGCGCCATCGGATAGCCGACAAGCAGGCAGAGTACGGTGGCAATGAACGCGTTCCAGATCGATGTGGCATAGGCACGGATATAAAGGCTGTCTGACACAAGGCGCTGGTAGTTCTCAAACACGACATAGGGCCAGTTGTCCCGATAACCGACGGGCGGTGATGTGGGTGTCCGCATTGCAAGGCTCATGCCGACAACAATGACAAATGGCACAAGGAAGAACGCAATGAGCCAGCCATAGGGCACGGCGATGATGGTATTCCGCCAGCCGTCGCGGTTGAACCAGGTGCTGAAACGCGAAGCGGGCTGCACCAAACTATTCCGTCAGCACCAGCACCGAAGTGCTGTCAAAACTGAGCCACACCTGGTCGTCCCACTGTGCCACGCGCTCGTTCTCCGGCACACGCTGGGCATTGACGCTGTTGACCGAGACCAGTGCCCCGCCCGCTATTTGCACCCGGTAGAGCGAATCCTTGCCGAAATAACCAAGGTCCTTCACCGTGCCCTTGAATACATTGGCAGCCACCGGCCTGTCGCGGGAAATACTGATCTTCTCGGGCCGCACCGCCACCGTCACGACATCACCTGCAACGGCCTTGGTACGCGACGCCACGTCAACGCTGCCCTTGAGATCGGGCACCCCGACAATGACGCCGTCTTTGGTCGTCTCGCTCACCTTGCCCTCAAATGCATTGATCGACCCTATGAAGCCCGCCACGAACCTGCTGTTGGGATATTCATAAATGGAAGTGGGCGTGCCGACCTGCCGGATCACGCCTTTGTCCATGACGGCAATACGGCCTGCCAGTGTCATGGCCTCTTCCTGGTCATGGGTCACCACTACAAAGGTGATGCCGGTCTTGTCCTGGATGTTCATGATTTCAAACTGCGTATGTTCACGCAGTTTCTTGTCGAGCGCCCCCAGCGGTTCATCGAGCAGTAACAGTTTGGGTTGTTTGGCAAGGGCCCTCGCCAAAGCCACACGCTGACGCTGCCCGCCAGACAACTGGTGCGGTCTTCGGCCTGCGAATTCGTTGAGCTTCACCAGATCGAGCATCTGCCGCACCCGGTCCTTTCGCGCTGTGTCGCTCATGGTTTCGTGCTTCAAGCCATAGCCGACATTTTTTTCCACGTTCATGTGCGGAAACAGGGCA
>JANNFZ010000412.1:0-3552 GCA_031380375.1 Hyphomicrobiales bacterium | reverse complement strand
GGTTCGCGGATGACGTTGATTTCGATGCCCGCTGCCTTGGCGTGCTCAGACATGAGCAATGCTGTGTCAACCGAACCGGTGAATGCTGCTTCGGCGGCCGAAATGTCGACCTTGAGGTTTTCCATCCCTGCAGCCTTGAGTATCGATTTCGCTTTGTCCGGATCGTAGGTGTAGACCGGCTCCGGATTTGTCGCAAACTTCATGCCCGCTGCGATGGGAGAGTCATTGCCCGGCTTGCCGTAGCCGAACAATATCTTGTCGACCAGTTCCTGGCGGTTGATGGCCCACTTCAGCGCCTGGCGCACTTCGAGTTTGTCGAAGGGTGCCTTATCGCAATGCATCGGCGCGTTGTAATACTGATAGCCCGATACATTGTAGAGTTCGGTGTCAGGAGCAGACTTCAACAGGTCGATGGTCTTGAGGTCGGCGCGGTCGATGAAGTCCACTTCGCCGGCAAGATAGGCGTTGGTGCGGGCTGCAGCATCTAGGATCGAAAGCTGCGTCACTTCATCGAAGTTCGGCGGCATGAAGGCGTTCGGGTTTCTTTTGAAATGCACTTTCACGCCAGGTTCGAAACCGTCGACTATAAAGGGTCCGGCACCATTGCCCGAAAGGTCAGGCTTTCCGTCAACGATTGACAGTATTGGGAACTGGTAGTTGGTGAGGTTGTAGGGGAAGTCAGCGTCAGCACCCGACAACTCGAACACAATCGTCTCAGGGCCGTCGGCTTTGACCGACGTCACGCCTGCAAGGTAGGCCTTGCCAGGCGACTTCGAGTCAGGACCCGTATGGTAGTTGAGCGTGCCGACGACATCGTCTGATGTCACTGACTTGCCATTGTGGAAGGTCACACCCTTGCGGATCTTGAACACCCACTTCTTGGCGCCGTCCGATGGTTCCATGCTCTCGGCAAGATAGCCAACCACGTTGCCCGTGGGGTCGATGCGGACCAGCGGCGCGCCCATCAGGCCTTTGCCGTAGGCAAAGTTCATGCCATGGGCCCATGTGGCCGGATCGAACGTGTCGGTCGTGTTGCCGTGGCCGAGGCCAACGCGGAAATGCCCGCCGGGCTTGGCCTGGGCGCGGGCCGCCTTGATGAACAGGGCGTCGGCGGCGAAAAGCGTCATGCCGCCAGCCATGGCAAACTTCACGAAGTCGCGGCGGGACACTTTGCCCAATGTCGCGGCCTGTTTGGCTTGCGCCAGTTTGAATTCAAATTCTGTCATGTTTCACTCCATCTGCTAGCGGGAGGTCTTCCCCCGTCATTTTGTCATTGCTCCAAGCGAACGACGCCCAGAGTGCCGGACTGTCACCAAACCTTGCATGCGTTTTTACTTTCGTCAATTAAACATTGCTGTCAGATGCGTCAGAAAAATGATCCACAATGACGGTTTGCGTCGTAAACATGTCGTTTGCAAAACAGGAGAGACGGACGCGTGGGAAAACTTGGGATTGCCGTGATCGGCAGCGGCATTGCGGGCCTGTCGGCGGCCTGGCTTTTGTCGCAGCGGCACAAGGTCACGCTGATTGAATCCGAGCCGAGGCTGGGAGGTCACGCCAACACGGTCGATGTCGCCGTGAAGGGAAGAGGCCCCGTCGCAGTAGACACAGGTTTCATCGTTTCCAACACCTGGACCTATCCCAATTTTTCGGAGCTGGTCGATTATCTCGGCGTCGAGATGGTCGATGTCCCCATGACCTTTTCGGTGTCAGCGGACGAAGGGCGCTACGAATACAGTGGCAACAATCTTGGCACATTGTGCGGCAAGCCCCGCATGTGGCTGAGCCCCCGGCACTGGCACATGATGACCGATTTGTGGCACTTCTACCGAACCGCCGAGCGCGCCGCGGCAGCTGTCTCGCCGCATCTGACACTTGGCCAGTACCTGGCCAACGGCGGCTATGGCAAGGCCTTCATCCGCCGCCACATCCTGCCCATGGCGGGTGCCATCTGGTCGGCAACGCCGGACCAGATCGGCGCTTTCCCGTTCCGCACCTTTGTTGACTTTTTTTCCAACCACCAGCTTTTCGTGCTTGGCAACCGGCCTGATTGGCGCAGCGTCAAGGATGGCTCGCGCTCATATGTTGAAAAGCTCGTGGCCGATAGCCGCTTTTCCGTCCGCCTCGCCTCACCCGTGGCGCGGGTGTTCCGCAAGCAGGACGGCGTTGACGTGCATTTTGCAAACGGTGGCAGCGAAAACTTTGACCATTTGGTGATTGCCACCCATGCTGACCAGGCGCTCAGGCTTCTCGGCAATCCGACGTCGGATGAAACCGCAGTGCTTTCCCATTTCAAGACGTCGCTCAACCGCGTTGTGTTGCACCGGGACCCCGCCCACATGCCTGGGTCGCGGCGCTTCTGGTCCGGCTGGAATTACCGCGCCGCCGGTGGCGGCGGCGAAAATCCGCTGGCTGTCACCTATTGGATGAACGCATTGCAGAAACTTGATTCTCCCGGGGATCATTTCATCTCACTGAACCCCCACGTTGAGCCGGAACCGGCAACAGTCGACGGTACATGGTACTATCGCCACCCGGTGTTCAACGCAGCAACGCTGGGCGCGCAGCGGGAACTCTGGAACCTGCAAGGTGTCAGGCGCACCTGGTTTGCCGGGGCATGGTTTGGTGCGGGCTTCCACGAGGACGGCATCCAGGCAGGCCTCGCGGTGGCCGAGCAACTTGGCGGTGCCTCAAGGCCGTGGACTGTTGCCAATGAATCGGGCCGCATCCATGTCCGGGAACCCCTGCCGCCAGTCACCACGACCTTTGCTGATGCCGCCGAATGAAAGGCCCGCAACCAGCGCTCTATCAGGGCACCGTCACCCACAAGCGGCTGCGCCCCGTCGTCCATGAATTGCGCTACGACGTGGCAAGCCTGCTCGTTGATGTCGATGATCTCCGCGCCGGACGCCATCCTGCCTTGCTCGGCTACAACCGCTTCAATCTCATGGCGGTTTATGATGCCGACCATGGCGACAAGCTGGTGGCGCAATCCCTGTCAGAATTCGCCTGGAGCAAAGTCAACGCGGCGGGGCTTGCAGGCGAAGTGAAGCGCATTCTCATGCTGTGCTATCCGCGCATTCTTGGCTTTGCCTTCAATCCCCTGACAACCTATTACGCCCTTGATGCCGAGGGCCACACCCGCCTCTTGATCTATGAAGTCCACAATACATTTGGTGGCCGTCACAGCTATGTCAGCGATCCCATAGCGCCCGGTGAAGCAAGCTATTTCACCACGGAAAAGCTGTTCCGTGTTTCACCCTTCAACGGCATCGATGGACATTATGGTTTGCGCGCCAGTGAGCCCGGAGACGTCTTGACCGTTGGTGTGGCACTGACCACGGCACAAGGCCCCCTGCTCAACGCCTATTTCCATGGCCGCCGCTTGCCGCTCGACAACCGCCATCTCATTGCGCAATTCTTGGCGCGGCCCTTCATGTCCCTCAAGGTGATCGGAGGCATCCACTGGGAGGCCTTGAAACTTTGGCTAAAGGGTCTCAATCTGCAAAAGCCATAGCGGAAAATGGCTGGGGCGAGCTTATGAACGAAGGG
>JANNFZ010000396.1:0-3640 GCA_031380375.1 Hyphomicrobiales bacterium | reverse complement strand
TGAAGGTCTTGCCCGAGCCGGTGACGCCGAGCAGTACTTGGTCGCGCTCTGCGGCATTGGTGCCCGCCACAAGTTCGGTGATGGCGGCGGGCTGGTCGCCCTTGGGTTCAAACTCCGAGACGATTTCAAAGCGCTGGCCGCCTTCCGACTTCGGGGGCTTCGGCGGTTTGACCGGCGTGTAATCGGCGTTGGGGGTGAATGCTGGTCGCAGTGCCTCAAGGCCTGCGCGGGCGCTTTCCGGCAAAACCGGAAGACCTTGCAACCGGGCCTGCGGCATTTCCGCAAACCCGCCTTCCTGACGTGAATGACCCATGGGCTGGATATAGGGTGCCGGGCGGGCTTCGGGAAGTGGCAGCTGCTGACAGCAGGGTGTCAGCAACCGCCGCCGGATGCTGTTATTTTGTCAGAACCGTGATCCTGCCTTTCATATTGGGATGAAAGCGGCAGTCATACTCAAACACACCTGCCGTGTTCATCTGTTGTTTCACTGTCGTTTTCGGCGGCAGCAGGGTATCCCATTTGCCGCCGGGCGCGTCCGGCTTCGATCGCGCCGTATGGGCCATGGCATCGGTGTTTACCCATTCGACAACGTTTCCGACGTGCATGGTGATGTCCGGAGCCGTGAAGACGAGTTTGTGGATCACCACTTGCTGCGGTTCATGGGCTTGGGCCAGCGGGGACAGGGCAACGACTGCAAACGCAAATGTCACGCCCGCCCTTGCGGAGCAGCTCCACATTACGGCAATTCCGCCGCGACCATTTCGGCATGGAGCTGATGGCCCTGGAACATCTTGAGGCCTGTTTCCAGCAAGGCCTTGAGCTCTGCATTGTTGGCCGACGGAATCAAGGCATCGGCCACGGCGGCGTTGACGGCCTTGTGATAGGCCACCTCGTTCTGCATGTAGGCCTTGTCGAATGCCGGACCGGAAAGTGCTTTCAATTCCGTCGCCTTGGCGTCGGCCCCGGCCACCAGGCTCTTGCTGATGTCATTGTCTTCCGGGGTGACGCCAAGTTTTCCGACAAGCGCCAGGGCCATGTCATTGACCGCCTTGTGGTCGTTGAGCATTCCGGTTGCAAATTCACGCACGTCGTCATTCTTCGATGTCGCCAGCGCCAGTTCCGCCGCCTTGATGTCGATCACGCCTGCTGTGTAGGCAATGTGTGCGATCTGTGGATCGGTTGGCTTGTCGGCGGCAAAGGTCGGTGACACCGCCGCAAGAAAGAGCGCTGTAGTAAATTGCGCGGCAATTGAAGTCGGATTCATGGAGTCCTCACTGAGAGTGGCCGGATGGATTTCCGGTCCTGCATGACAGATGCAACGGGCGCTGGGGAGTTCCCGTTTGAGGTACAATTATTTCGCGAGCAGCTTTGTCACGACAGCGTTTGCAATGCGCTCGCACCGGTGGCCGAGAAATGGAAACGTATTCATCAGCAGCGGATCAAGATGGTCGGTCATCGCGGACTTCAACATCTTGCGGGCCCGGAACAAGCGGGTCTTCACGGTTTCCGGTCGAAGGTCGAGGAGGGTGGCAGTTTCCTCAACACTCAGTCCTTCAATTGTGCGCGCCACCAGCACAAGGCGAAAGTCATCAGGGAGCCTGTCTATTGCTGATTCCACAAGCGCCACCAGTTCACGCTGGGCCACGGATTTTTCCGGATCACCAGCCTGTGGAAAAGGGATGATCTGCGCTTCCATTTCAGGTTCGAGTGCGACAGTGGCCCGCCTGTTGGCGCGGCCGTTGCGCAACCGCTGCAGGCATTCATTCATAACAATGCGCGACAGCCAGGTGTTAAGACTTGAGTCTCCCCGGAACGAAGCCATTGCTGCAAAAGCCTTCACATATCCGACCTGCAGTGCGTCCTCGGCGTCGGCGTCATGGCGCAACACACTGCGGGCCAGCCGGAAGAGCCTCGCATTGTGCTGTTTGATGATCGCCCGGATTGCTTCTTCTTCCCGGTTCGCAGCGCGCCTGACCAGTTCGGCCTCGACCGGGCGCGTTTCCGGAACGGCGTTTGGTGCTGCCATGGCCTGACCCTTCTCCATGTGATCTTCTGACTTGGATGCCTCCGGGCCCAAAAGGTTCCCGCGCGGCGACACGATCACTCCGGCGACCATGGCAGCGTAAATGGCCCATGGCTGGATGCGGTGCTCGTGGCGTGGTTCCGGAATTGGCAGTTCCTGAAGGCAGCGTCCCGTTTTACATTCCCCGGATCAAGCCTTGCACCACGATCATGATGGCCAGACAGGCGATCCAGTAGCCAGCATCAACCCAGCGGGCATAGTTGGATTTTCCGCTGAAGCTGTTTCCCGAAAATCCAAGCACGGTGAAAGCGACGGTCGCCAGGATCACCGTGAAAAGTGCGCTACTGACGGCGGTGACGCCAACAAACCAGCTCATCAGCAACAATCCGATGCCTTGCGTAGCCATGGCGCCAATCGGCATGTTGTCCGCCGTATTCATCTTGACCCCAGAGCCTTCGGCCCACTTGGTGCCGAACAGTTTTGGTGAATACCACGCATAGCCCAGAATAAACGACACAACAGCGCCGACGATGACGGCAAGCCAATTCACATTGGTGGTGAGTTCCGACATTTCAAATCTCCTCAGGCCGCAAACAGTGCGGGCAATTTGTCCATGATGGCCTGCCAGCCCTGACGGTGATGTTCGCAGGTTTCGGCAGACGGGAAGCGATCGTGCACCAACACCACCTCGGTTCCGCCCTTGGTATCGGCGAAGGTGACGGTCACCAGAGTTGGCTGGCTCGGATCGCCATCCCAGCTCCAAGTAAACACCAGTTTTTCATCGCGTACAACTTCGCGGTACTCGCCGACGGCGACGGGCGAGTCCTCGTCGCCTTTCATGATGATCCGGTATTTGCCACCGGGCCGCACATCGAGAATTTCCGGGAAGGGATTGCGCGGGCCGGGGGCGAACCATTTGGCAAGGGTCGCTGCATCGGTCCAGGCCGCATAGACCTTGTGCCGAGGGGCCATGATGGTGCTCGATATGCGCAGGCTGTGATTGGTTGTCATGGTTTGTCCTCGTCCTTTTCAAGCAGGTCTTTCAATGCCCCCAGGCGGGCCGACCAGAATTGCTCATAGAAACGCAACCATTGGTCAGCGCTTTTCAGCGCCTCGGGGTTCAATTTGATCATCTGATAGCTCCCCACCTTGCGGCGGCCGATCAATCGTGCAGCCTCCAGCACTTTGAGGTGTTTGGAGACGCCTGCGAAGGTCAACGCGTGGGGCAGGGCGATGGCACTGACGGTCTTCTCGCCTCGGGTGATCTGGCGCAGGATGGCGCGCCGTGTGGGATCCGAGAGGGCCTGGAAAATCCGGTCCAGTTCGCCTGACTTTGCTGTCTGCATTGGTTCAAGCCGCTTTCATTCAACCGATGAGTTGAATGTAGCCTGCGATGAAAGAAAGAGTCAACCGAATAGTTGAATGAATGCGGTTGACGGTCGTCGGCCGTAGCCGCAAAGGCGGCACGGAAGGTCCGGAGGAAGCGGCCTATGGAATTGCAACCTGAACCATGGTAACTTCAATCCATGACCAAGCTTGAAAAGATTGAGCAGGAAATCGTTAACCTCAGCCCTCGGGAGGTTCGGAAACTCGTGTCATGGCTCGCCGAGTTCGAAG
>JANNFZ010000393.1:0-5271 GCA_031380375.1 Hyphomicrobiales bacterium | reverse complement strand
CTTCGAACTGCACATCATAGGCAATCGACTTGATGCCGGCATCGCTGAGCGCCTTGATCGACGGCAGAATCGCATCCGAGTCGTAGGCAACGACCAGCACGACGTCAGGCTTTTGCGCAATCAGGCCTTCGATGTCGGAGGCCTGCTTCTGCGCTGACGTCTGCGCATCTGTCGAGATATAGGTGTTGCCGGCAGCTTCAACGACAGCCTTGATGGCGGCTTCGTCAGTTTTCCAGCGCTCTTCCTGGAAGGTCTTCCACGAAACTGCAATGGTCTTGCCAGCGGCCTGCACCGACAGCGACGAAACGCCAAGCAACATGGCAGCAGCCATGGCGGCGATAAATGTCTTTTTCATTCTTGTTCCTCCTCCTCGCTGCAACAGCCGCCGGGACGCCTCAATGCTCGTCGGAACTGCTTCCTTCGGGCGCGACTGTTGAAGTTCAGACGTTGTTTGACTTGATTATTTTGGCGTCTAAAATAATCGTTGCACAGGTCCCGCTTCTGAGTCAAGTTGAATCCTGTTTGAAGCCAGTATTGTGCAATGCAAACAGTATGTTGCAGTGCAACAAGGACGCCATGAGCGAGAAGGCAGACAGCGATTTGGTGCGGCGGCAGAATCGCCGGATTGTGCTCGACGCCTTGCGCCAGCAAGGCAACTTGGCGCGCATTGAACTCGGTCGTGCCACCGGCCTGTCGCCGGCCTCGATCACCGCCATATCGGCGCAATTGATCGAAGATGAAATCATCCAGGAAGTCGATGTGCCGTTTGGTGCGGCGCTCACTGGCAAGCGCGGGCGGCCCATTGTACGGCTGTCACTGAAGCCCGCAGCAACCCATGTCGTGGCCGTCAAGATTTCCATCGACGACGTGGTCATGGTGCTCACGGATTTTCAAGGAAAGATTCTTGCCGAACAGGCAAGCCGGATTCCGACCTATGAATCAGAACAGGCGGGCTTTGGCCGGCATCTGGCGAAAGCACTTCATGGCTTCATAACGGGCCAGGGCCTTGGCACAAGGGACGTTGCCCGGATCGGCATCGCCATCCAGGGCGTTGCCGACAACCGCTCCGGCAGCATCACCTGGTCGCCGGCCTTCCGGGCCCGCAACGTGCCGCTTGCTCCGGCCATCGTCGAGCGTCTCGGCGTGCCTGTGATGATTGCCAATGACGCCAACATGATTGCCGAGGGACTGCTCTCGTCCGACCGGGCCCATGCCAGCGGCATCACGGCAGTGATCTTCACGGGCTATGGTGTGGGCATGGGACTCATCATCAATGGCAAGGTCTATCATGGGGCGACAGGTGCTGCCTCAGAGTTCGGCCACATGAACCATTTGCCGGAGGGTGCGCTCTGCCGTTGCGGACGGCGCGGCTGCGTTGAAGCCTATGCAGCCGATTATGCCATCCTGCGCAGTGCTGACGGCAAGGGCAATGATGTGGCACCACTGTCAGCCATTGATCCGACACGCATGACGGCACTCATGGCGCGGGCCCATCAGGGCGAAGCCGCCGCCATTGCCGCCTTTGAAACGGCGGGCACAGCGCTTGGTTTCGGCATTGCCAGGCTCATCGCCATTCTCAACCCCGACCGGGTCGTTCTTGCAGGCCCAGGAACGCGGGCCCTTGATCTCATTGAACCTGCCCTTCGCCGGGCCATCGCCGATGGCGTTGTCGAAGCCCTGTCGCGGCAAGTGATCGTCGAGCATGTGGCATTCGGCACGGATATGATCATGCGCGGCACCATCAATGCGCTCTTGCGCGCCGTGGACCATGAGGTATTTTCGCAAGGACCATTGGAGAAAACCGGATGAAACGTCGTCATTTCATGGTCGGGCTCAGTGCTTTGGCGGCAGGCTCGCTGCCAGCCTCTGCAAACACATTGTCTGCCCGGAACGTGGTGCTGGAATGGTATGATTTGATGCTTGAACTGGTCCGGCACACAGCGACCTACACACCACCTGTGGCCAGCCGGTCATTCGCCTATTTGGGTGTCACATTGTTTGAGGCTGTGGCGAGCGGCAATCCCGCCATGCACTCGCTTGCCGGACAGCTGAACGGATTGACGGCAGTGCCGAAGCGCGAAAACGGTGCTGCCTATGATGAAGCTGTCATGCTGCAGGCAGCCATCGCCATTTCCGCCACTGAATTTTTCTCACATACAGGCCCAACCGGCAAGCGTGCCCTCAAGGCCATGGACCGGACCACCAGAGACATGGTGCGGCAGGGCGTTGCCGATGATGTGATAGCCAGAAGCGAAGCCCATGGACTTGCAGTTGCGCGCCATGTGCTCGACTGGTCGCAAAATGATGGCGGGGCGGTGGTTGAAAATCTCGGATTTCCGACAGAGTTCAAATTCGGGACAACGCCTGCCTCGTGGAAACCCACCGGGACCGTGGCCTTGCAGCAGAAACCCCTGCTGCCGAAATGGGGCGACAACCGCACCTTTGCCATCGCCAATGGCGAGGCTTGCCCCCTGCCGCCGCCACCCCGTTACAGCGAAGAGCCCAGTTCGGTTTTCTATCAACAGGCCCTGGAAGTCTACAAAACCGTCAAATTCATCACTGATGACCAGCGGGCCATTGCCCGGTTCTGGGCCGATGATCCCATGCTGTCATCAACACCACCGGGTCACTGGATTGGCATAGCCTCGGCCCTGTGCAAGCGCGACAATCTCAGCGTTGCCGACACCGTTGACGTGCTGGCGCGGGTCGGCATTGCGGTTGCTGACGGCTTCATTGCCTGCTGGAAATGCAAATTCAAATTCGATCTCCTGCGGCCCGTCACTTACATCCGCAAGGTGATCGACAAGAAATGGGAGACGGTGCTGATCACCCCGCCCTTCCCTGAATATCCAAGCGGCCACAGCACGCAATCCGGTGCCGCCGCCGCAGTGCTCACGGCTTACTTCGGCGGGAATTTCAAGTTTACCGACGAGACAGGCACAAAGGACGGGCTCAAACCCAGGACATTTGCAAGCTTCCATGCAGCGGCGGACGAAGCCGGAATTTCCAGGCTCTATGGCGGCATTCACTATCGCGCCGCCATTGAACAGGGCCTTGAACAAGGCCGCTGCGTCGGTGCCCATGCCGCTTCACTGAAGACAAAGGTGTCATGATGGTGGTTAAATTTCTCATCCCGGCGTTTTTCATCCTTGGAAGCTCAAGCGCTGTTGCTGGTGCCATCACCGATGGTTTGAGCTTCACGGAAGAAACACAAAGTGCCGGCCTCGAACACCGCTTCACCGGTGAATGGGAGCAGATCGTCGGGGGCGGTGTTGCGACCTTCGACTGCAATGCCGACGGGCTTGATGACATGCTCCTCGCAGGCGGCGTTGTGCCTTCGGTTTTTTACCGGAACAACAGCAAGCAGGGCGGTGCCTTGTCCTTCGTCAAGGAAAAGAGCGGCCTTGAACTTGACCAGACCACGGGTGCCTATCCGCTCGACATCGACAGCGACGGTGTGATGGATCTCGTGGTGCTGCGGGTTGGCGCCAACATGGTGATGCGTGGCAAAGGCGACTGCCAGTTTGAAGATGCAAGCAAGGCTTGGGGCTTTGACGGCGGTGACGGCTGGTCCACAGCCTTTGCCGCGACCTGGGAGAAGGGCCAGTTGTGGCCGACCATCGCCATCGGCAATTATATCGATCGGACCCAGGAGATTTCGCCTTGGGGTTCGTGCACCGACAACTGGCTGCACCGGCCGGCTGGTGGAACGGGCTTTGCCAAGCCTGTCGCCTTGAAGCCGTCATTCTGCCCGCTCTCCATGATGTTTTCCGACTGGAACCGTTCCGGCACGCCGGCACTTCGTGTGTCCAATGACCGGGAATATTATGAAGGGGGACAGGAGCAGCTGTGGAAGGTGGAGCCGGGCCAGGCTCCGGCACTCTATACCCAGAAGGACGGATGGGCGTATCTGCGCATCTGGGGCATGGGGCTTGCGAGCACTGATCTCGATTTCGATGGTTATCCTGAATATTTCCACACCAGCATGGCCGACAATAAATTGCAGTCCCTGGCCGAAGTGCCTGCCAACGGAAAACCGAAACCCAAATACAAGGACATTGCCTTTGCCAAGGGGGTGACGGCGCATCGGCCCTTTGCGGGCGATGATTTGAGACCCAGCACGGCCTGGCATACGCAGTTTGAAGACGTCAACAACGATGGCCGCGTCGATCTCTTCATTGCCAAGGGCAATGTCTGGGAGATGGAAGATTTTGCCATGAAGGACCCCAATAATCTTTTGCTGCAAAGTGACAATGGCAAGTTTGTTGAAGCGGCCGCGACATCGGGCGTTGCCAGCACCGAAACAGCGCGCGGTGCGGCACTCACGGATTTCAATCTCGACGGCCTCATCGATATTCTCGTCGTCAACCGCAACGGTCCTGCACAGATTTGGCGAAACACCAGTGCAACCCATGGCAATTTTGTCGAAGTGAAGCTTTCGCAGGACGGCACCAATCGCGATGGCATTGGATCATGGATTGAAGTGAAACACGGCGAAAAAATCATGCGCCGCGAACTCACCTCAGGGGGCGGGCATGTCAGCGGCTCACTCAATTGGTGGCACATGGGATTGGGCGATGCAGCACAGGCGGAAATGCGTGTGGTGTGGCCCGATGGCGTTGCCGATGAGTGGCGAAAAGTTGATGCCAATGGTTTTTATGTCTTTGAGCGGGGCAAGGTGCCGCGCAAATGGACAATGAAGTAGCTCAAGCCTGAAGTGACTGGAGCTCGCTGAAGGCATAAGAGTGTATGCGGCCAAATCCAGCGACGACATGGAGTTTGGCGGGCACCATGGACCAGAAGGCAAAGTCGCCGAAGCCGGCATAGTGTTCGGCATAGGGGTGGCGGGTGAGATAGGCCTGCTGCGTGGCGTCAGCTCCACTTTTGTGAAACGCGCCCGTCATGGTCAGGCGCAAGGTCGTGAGAGCATCACCCTCCGCTGGCAACTCACCGTGAACAAGAAGGCTGGAACGATTGTCTTTCAGCAGGCCTTGGGTGTGCCGTGACAGGCTGGACACAAGAATGACAGGGCAGAAATCTTCCGTAACAGACACATTGACCAGGGCGCCATAGGGGCCACCGGTCTCCGGATCGACCACTGAAAGCACCGCAGTCCGCGCTCCCGCGAGGGTTTGCATGGCTTCCTCGAGACTCCGTTGTTTTTGCTCATCCATCTGGGGGCCTCGCTTTGGCGGTGGGGACGTCCTATATGAGTGCCACAATTTGTTCTTTATTCATACCTAGGTCGGGGCCAGCGCTGGAGGCAAACTC
>JANNFZ010000386.1:0-9448 GCA_031380375.1 Hyphomicrobiales bacterium | reverse complement strand
GATGGCGGAACGCTTTTCCTTGATGAAGTGGCGGAGCTGCCGCTCGACATGCAGGTGAAATTGCTGCGCGCCATCCAGGAAGGCGAGGTCGATCCCGTCGGTTCCCGCAAACCCGTGAAAGTCAATATCAGGCTGGTCTCCGCCACCAACCGCAACATGATTGAAATGGTAAAGGCCGGGCAGTTCCGCGAGGATCTCTATTATCGCCTCAATGTCTTCCCCATCATGGTGCCGCCATTGCGCGACCGGAACGACGACATTCCGGCACTCGCCAACCATTTTGTCACACGCCTTGCCGCGGAAGAGGGCCGCAAAGTGCGCGGTATCAAGGCGGACGCTCTCGCCATGTTGATGGCCTATGCGTGGCCCGGCAACGTGCGTCAGCTCGAGAACACTGTATTCCGGGCCATCGTGCTCTGTGACAGCGATTGTCTTGGCATCGAGGATTTCCCGCAGATTGCCTCGTTGGTCGAAGGCTATGAAGTCAAGGTCCCTGCAGCGCCGGTTGCCGCCGTCGTAAAACCCGCTGTGGCGAAGGGGGCTTACGAAGTCAGCGATGGGTCGGCGCTCGGGATTCCGGTGGTGACCGATGGCGGCCATATCCGCAAGCTTGAAGAAGTTGAGGCCGACATGATCCGGCTGGCACTTCATCGCTACCGCGGCCAGATGTCGGAAGTGGCCCGCAAGCTCGGCATTGGCCGGTCAACGCTTTATCGCAAGATGCGCGACCTTGGCCTCGAGGATTTGGCCGGCTGACAGTTGGGTGTTGCCGGATTGTGACAGGTGCAACATTGCAAAATCACAACCTTTCGGCTACATGACGGGGGCCTTGGAGCTCCCATGAAACCGTTTCTGTCTCGCGTCTCGACCGCCGCCATTCTGCTGGCCTTTGTAATGGTGCCCGTACAAGCGGATGACGGATCCTGGCCACCCCCTTCAAAAAAGAAGACATTTCTGGAATCGCTGTTTGGTTCCAAAGCCGAACGCCGCCAGCGCAAAGCTGAATGGCAGAAGAAACGGAAAGCCTCCAACTGGTGGGAAGATGATGATTCGATCTTCATCTTTGGCTCCGGCAAATACAAAGATTCCGCCAACAATGATTTTGTTGACTATGGCGATCCGGAACCGATTCCGGGGTTGGGCTTTGGCAACGTGGCCTTTGTCCTGCCGAAACTGCAGGCAGTCCGTGACATTGGCAACCAGACGCCGACACTGGCTGCCGTCGATGCCAATTCAATAAGGCTTGTGCTTGGCGATGCCCAGACACCGATCAAGGCAACGCCAGCTGTCCGCGATGCCGTGGTTGGCCACTACACGTCGACAGCCTACAAGCCGCTTTGGTTGCAGGACGGCAAGCTGACGCCGCGCGCCGGGGAACTTTTGCAGGTTCTGGCATCCTCTGCCGAGGAGGGGCTTGAACCAGGCCGCTACCTCCCGCCCGGCATCACCTCTTTCGACAATGTTGGTGCGCAGATCGATGGCAGCGCATTGGCTGCCGCCCAACTCGATATCGGATTGACGGTTGCTGCCGTGACCTATGCCCAGAATATGTCGGGCGGGGCATTCGAGCCAGGCAAGCTATCACTCTACTATGACATTAAACCAGAACCCGTGAGCGAGCAGACAGCTGTCCGTATTCTAGCCTATACGCCCTATCCCAAGGCCTTCCTTGCCGGACTTGCGCCGAAGCACCCGGCCTATGCGGCGATGAAAGCCGAACTGGCCAAACTGCGCAGCGAAAATGCCAGTATCACTGAAACGCCATTCCCGGACGGCAAGCGCATCAAGATCGGTCAAAAGGACGCCCGGGTCCCCGAGCTTCGCGGCCGCCTGACCCGGCTTGGCTATAGCGATGAAACGAATGTCGTGACGCCCGATGCCAACCCTGAGATTCTCGACAAAGAACTTGGCAAGGCGCTGAAAGCCTATCAGGCCGCCCAGGCCATCCCTCAGACTAGCGCACTCGACCAGGCCACGGTGAAGGCTTTCAACACCAATCAGAGCACCAGCAATATCGAGAAACTGGTGATCAACATGGAGCGTGTTCGCTGGTTGCCCAAGGATTTGGGCACCAAGCATGTCTTTGTGAACCAGGCCTCCTATGAGGTCCGGGTCATGGAAAAGGGTGCACCCGTCTGGACCAGCAAGGTGATCGTCGGGCGCCCAACCACCCAGACAAATGTGTTTTCCGATGTCATGGAAAACGTTGTCTTCAATCCGACCTGGGGCATGCCGCAATCAATCATCATCAACGAATATTCGGGCAAATTGCGCCGCGATCCCGGCTATTTTGACCGCATCGGCTACAAGGTCACCAACGCCAACGGCAAGCGCGTATCCTCGCGTTCGGTGAATTGGGGTTCGAACGCGGCCATCCGTAGCATCGGCGTGCAGCAACCGGCTGGCGACGGCAACGCTTTGGGTGAACTCAAGTTCAATTTCCCCAATGCCCATTCGATCTACATGCATGACACGCCGAACCGTAACCTGTTTGACGAATCGCGCCGGAACTTCAGCCATGGTTGTGTGCGGGTGCAGAACCCACGGGAGTTTGCCGCGGTGCTGCTGGGCCTCGGTCAGGATGAAATTAGCGCAAAGATTGCGGCTGGCACCACGATCACCCAAAAGTTGAGTGACCAAGTTCAGGTCCACCTGACCTATTTCACGGCCTGGCCCGATGATTCTGGAAATATCCGTTTTTATTCAGACCCTTATCAGCGTGACGCAACGCTGGCGCGGGCTCTAGGCATTGTCGCCAAGGCCTTTGCACCGGAAATTAATGTCAAGGTTGTGGAGGCAGCCGACACAACGACCGCCCAAACCGCTGACTGAGCCGGTTTAAATCCGCATTAATCATAATAAGTCATTGTGAAAATCTAGGGTTTTGGACGCCTCTTGGTGGCCTTAATCTTGTCCGATGACCGGAATGGGGCTAGAGTGGGTGGGACTGCTCAACCTGAACGGCAAGACTGGTTTACAGAATTGGGGCTGTTGCCCGGGGTGAGTAGCGTGATGGTAAATGGGGTAGTGGACGTCGGACAGCATTTGAAATTGACCAAACGTTTTGCCAAAGCCTTGGCCTCAGCGGCCATCGTGAGCGCGCTCGCATTGGGCGCGTGGTCTCTTGCGCCTGCCGAAACGGTTGCCGGTGGCGAGACCCGCACGATTTCGATGTTCCATCAGCACACCAAGGAAAGCATCACCATTACCTACATGAAGGATGGCCGTTACGTGCCGTCCGCCATGAAAAAGATCAATTATTTCCTGCGCGATTGGCGGCGCAATGAAGTCATCACCATTGATCCCCGGTCCATCGACCTGATCTGGGAGCTTCATGCCGACCTCGGCTCCAGGCAACCCATCCACATTGTCTGCGGCTACCGCTCGCCCAAGACCAACGCCTTCCTCAAGCGCATCGGCCGTAATGTCGCGCGCAAAAGCCAACACATGAAGGGCAAGGCGATCGACTTCTTTTTCCCCGATGTGAAAACTGTCAGCATCCGCGACAGCGCCTTGCCGCGCCGTGTGGGTGGCGTCGGTTTCTACCGCTCGTCCGGCGGCCCTTCGGGCTTCCTGCATGTCGACTCGGGCAATGTCCGTACCTGGGGTCCCGCCATCAGCAAATCGCAGATGGCCTCGATCATGGGCAGTGGCAAATCAACGATTGGTGCCCGCTTCAAGGGCAAGCGCACGGCAGACATGTTTGAAGTCGCCGACTCCGGCAGTACCGGCTCACCGAAATCCAGGAGCAGCATCCTGAGCTGGATGCGCGGCGACAGCCAAGTGAGCGTTGTCGAGGAACAAGTGTCGCCGCTCGAAGGAGCCTATTCGCTTGATGGTGGCGAACTTGCCGCCATGACCGCCGAAGCCGCTGCCTTTGCCAAGAAGCCGAGCACGGTCTTTGCGCTTGACGATGCGGTCGAGCAGGTGAGCGACGAAGAATCCGATGACGGCACAATTGCAGCCGACACGGACGCCATGGCCGACATGGCCCAGACGGCCGCTGTCGACGAACTGGATGCTGGCGAAAAATCGTCAAAGCTTGCCAATGACGTGTTGAAGCCGCGGATGAAGCCCGCTGTTGTCATGCAGATGGCAGCCGCCGATCAGAACGTGCAGATTGAACCAGCCTCGGCACCGCCTGAGTCACAGACCTTCAAGAAAACACCGTCACTGGTTGCTGATTCTCTGGCGGCTTTGGCCGCCAACGAACCGACCAATGAGCTCTATGATGGCAATGAAATTGCCGAATTCTCCGACGAACCTGTGTCCAACATCGAAACCAAGACGAGTTTTGCAGCGGAACTTCGCGACGGCACAGCTGAAGATGCGCCTTTGATCGCACCGGTCATGGCATCGTTTGACAATGGCCTGCCTGTCTCCAACGACCCGAGCTGGTGGGACCGCCTGTTCATGAGCAATGAGGAACTGCTGCGCCGCGATGGCCAACCGCAAATTCTCGACTATGAAACAGCTGATGTGATGCCCCGCCCTGCGGTGCTGGGTCCCGATGGCAGCGGCGTCATCGGCATGGGCCAGCAGCTTGTTGCGAGCGAAGGCAAGGGTGACTCGCTCTTCGTCAACCGCGAAGGCAAGGGCAACATTGAAGCCACCGACCTGCGCCTGCCCAAACCCACTGACATCAGCCAGTTGCAGTAATCCAACCTGACGATTTGAATGTTTTTTTTGCGGAGCGGCCTACAGCAACCCGCGTTCAATTGAACGCGAAAGTGTTGCTGTAGAAAATTGAATTTGGCGCATCTTCCACTTCGCAAGTGATTCCACTTGCTCGTCCGATGCGCTATTCGGCCGCTTCCCTGCTTTGCGGAATGCCCAGCGCCGCGAGATAGACATCAAGCAGCGCTTCTTCTTCCTGGCGTTCGCCTGCATCCTTCTTGCGAATCGAAATCACTTTGCGCAGGATCTTGGTGTCAAAGCCGTTGCCCTTGGCCTCCGCATAGACTTCCTTGATGTCGGCGGCGATGGTCTTCTTCTCTTCCTCGAGCCGCTCAATGCGCTCGACGATGGTGCGCAATTGACCTTGCGCAAAACTGGTCTTGGTTTTCTCAGCCATGGTCTTTCTCAATGTGAATGGGGATCTTTGAATTTTGTCTTCTGGGCGTCGCTGGTCTCGGGCTGGTGCCTTGTTTTCCAGTCCTCGTAGGACATGCCATAGACGTGGTGCCGCGCCTCGTCCTTGGTCAGGGCGACGTCCGATGCCTTGGCCGCGTCAACCATCCAGTTTGACAGGCAGTTGCGGCAAAAGCCCGCCAGATTCATGAGGTCGATGTTCTGGACATCGCTGCGTTCGCGCAAATGTGCCAGAAGCCTGCGGAAGGCGGCGGCTTCAAGTTCGGTCTGGTCTTTCGGGTCCATCAGGGTTCTAGATAGGCATCTTGGGCACTGATCACAAATGCCAATTGCCGCCATCCACAGGGCCTGTTCACAAGCACGTGCGCAAGTGTGATGAGCGTTTTCCGGCTTTTGGAGCTAGATTGAGGGAAACAGGATTGGAACTGCGATGAAAATGAAAGCTCTTGCCGCCCTGACTTTTTTGCTGATGGCCGGACACGCCCACGCCGAAACTGTCGTCTTTGCCGGCGGTTGTTTTTGGTGCGTGGAAAGCGACATGGACCACATCAAGGGCGTGAGTTCGACAATTTCGGGCTACGCCGGTGGCACAAAAGACGACCCGACCTATGAGGACCATGATGGCTATACTGAAGCCGTTCTGGTCGAATTTGATCCCAAGATTGTCAGCTATGACGAACTTGTGGCCCGTTTTCTCCGCACCATTGATGTGACCGACGGAGAAGGCCAGTTCTGCGACCGGGGCCACAGCTATATCCCTGCCATTTTCACACGCACCGACGAACAGCTGGAAAAATCAAACAAGGCCGTGGCCATCGCCGAAAAAACCCTTGGCCAGAAACTTGCTGTGCCGGTGATAGAGGGTGCCCGCTTTGCCAAGGGTGAAGACTATCACCAGAACTACTACCTTGGCGAAAACCGCGTGCTTACACGCTTTGGCTGGATCAAGCAGTCAGACGCCTACGGGCGTTACCGGGAAGGCTGCGGCCGCAACGCGCGCGTCAAGTCCGTATGGGGCAGCGAAGCCTTTACGGCGGGCAGGGTCGGCAACACCTGATCAGATGATTTCGTCTTCGTCGGGCATTGCAGCGGTCGCTGCCCTTGCCTTTGAGGCAATGCGCGCGATGTGAAACAACGCGTCGCCCCGGTTGACGATCGGCAAGTTGGTATGGCCGATGATGATCCCATCGTCTTCGGCAAACACCGGTGCTGTACTGGTACCCAGGGGATCAGAGATGATGCCGATCGGCTCGTTCCTGCCGACCCGATCGCCCACATGGCGTTTTGAATGCAAAATGCCGCCCTCTGGCGCCCGCGCCCAGGTGCTTGAAGTGGAATGCACGGGCGCTGCGCTGGAGGCAGGGGCGGAGCCCGCCGCAATCAAACCGATGGCTTCCATGACGCGAAGCGCACCGGCAACGCCCGTCGTGATGGCGGTCTCCTCAAAACGCAAGGCTTCGCCGCCTTCATAAAGCAAAACCTTGACGCCGCTGTCTGCGGCACTTTGCCGAAGGCTGCCCTCCCGGAGTTTGGAAGTCAGAATGACTGGCGGCGCAAATGATTCCGCCAGATGCATCAGTTCGGCATCACCAGACTTGATGCGGATTTGCGGCAGGTTGGTGCGGTGGAGGGCTGCCGTGTGAAGATCAATGCCGAATTGCGCACGAAGTACAATTTCCCGGAAAAACAGGTCGGCAAGAAGGCTCGCCAGCGAGCCGCGATCGGAACCTGGAAAAGAGCGGTTGAGATCGCGCCGGTCCGGCATGTAGCGCGAGTGGTTGAGAAAACCAAAACCATTGACAATGGGCACTGCCAGCAGTGTTCCCGACAGTCCCGAAAGCGCCTTGTGGGCGATGACGCGACGCACGATTTCCAGCCCCAGAATCTCATCGCCGTGAACGACGGCGGAAAGGAACATAACAGGGCCGGGATTTTCACCATGCACCACATGCACAGGCAGGCTCATGCGTGAGGCATTGGCCAGCGTCGAAACTTCAAGGTTGATCGTCTCCCGGGTGCCAGGCGCCACAAACTGACCGCCAATTTCAAACGGCGTCATCCGGCACCCTTGGTTTTGGTTCGGCCGGGCTTGGCGTTGCGCTCGAGAAACTCGATGATCGCCCGGGCCACGTCCTTTTTGGTGGCCTGTTCAATGCCTTCGAGTCCCGGCGATGAATTGACTTCCATCACCACGGGCCCACGCTTCGAGCGCAACATGTCAACGCCGGCCACATTCAAGCCCATCGACTTGGCGGCCTTCAGGGCCGCCGCTTTTTCGGGGGCGGAAAGAACCGTCATGGCAGCCTTGCCGCCGCGGTGCAGGTTGGAGCGGAACTCACCCTCCGGCCCCACCCGTTCCATGGTAGCCACGATTCTGCGCCCCACGACAAAGGCCCGGACATCGTGGCCCTCAGCTTCCTTGATGAATTCCTGCACGAGAATATTGATGTTGGCCCCGTGAAAAGCGTCGATCACCGATTTTGCCGATTTCTGGGTTTCGCCGAGCACCACGCCAATGCCTTGGGTTCCTTCCAGCAGTTTGATCACCACCGGTGCACCACCCACGAGCTCAAGAATGTCATCGGTGCGGCCGGTGTTGTTGGCAAAGGCCGTGACCGGCAAGCCGACGCCATCCCGCGCCAGGAGTTGCAGCGAGCGCAACTTGTCGCGGCTCCGGCCGATGGCCACCGATTCATTGAGCGGATAGACTCCCATCATTTCGAACTGCCGGAGGACCGCAAGGCCATAGAACGTGTGCGAGGCCGCAATGCGCGGGATGACGGCATCGAACCCCGTGAGCTTCTCGCCCATGTAGCGGATTTCGGGTTTGCGCGAACTGATGTTCATGTAGCAGCGCAGATAGTCGACAGGCACGATCTCATGGCCCCGCGACACCGCCACGTCCATCAATCGCTGGTGCGAATAGAGTTTTGGATTCCGGGTCAGCAGTGCGATTCTCATGCGAACATTTTCCTTCGCCGGCTCAGCAGAAATGTGCGGGCCGGATTGACAACAAAACGGCCTTTCAGGCTGTTGCGGCCGAGCAGCAGGGCAACATCCATGTCGGTGCGGTCGGTCAGGGTGATTTCAGTCAGAAAAATCGTGCCCCCCATCAGGATCGGCATCTCGATGACCGGACGGTCCTCGCTCAAGCCATTGGAGCTTTTGATCCGCTTGCGCGAATGCAAGGCCGCAGTGTGGCTGATCGTTCGGCCATCGTTGTGGATGGTGAATGTCACCCGTTTCCCGACAATCTTCACAGCATCAGCGTGGAGGGCCGCCGAACGCGCTCCGGTGTCGAGTTTGGCGACGAGAGGTCCAAGCCCCAGTTCCGGCAGGCTGACATATTCCTTCCATCCCGCCTGCGGCAGGTGAAACAACATGGGGCGTTTGGCGGTAGGCATCACGCGTTCAGTTTAGAAGGGTCACGACAGCTTTGTCACCACGCTGATTCCGGTACCCTTGAAACTGTCCATCTCCGTCAGCGCGATGGCGGCCTCATCCAGCGTTATGGTCTTGCCGATGAGTTTTTGCGGGCGCAAACGCCCTGTGTCGATCATCCGCATCATTTCGCCATAGCGAAAAGCCTGCATGCCGTGGCTGCCGCGAATTTCAAGTTCCATGGAAATAACCCGGTCCATGGGCACCCGCGCCTTGGCGTGTTCGCCATACATGAGGCCAACCTGCACATGGCGTCCGCGGCGTCTCAGGCTGCGGATGGAATTGAAGCAGGTGTCGGAATGACCGAGTGCGTCGATGGAAAGATGGGCGCCACCGCCGCTGACCGCCCGGATGGCCTTGGCCACGTCGCCGTCCTTGGTGGCATTGACCACAGCCACGGCCCCGAAACTTTTTGCAAATGCCAGTTTTTCGTCCGTGACATCAACGGCGATCACCTGGGCGCCCAGGGACGCCGCAATCATGATTGCCGAAAGGCCAACGCCACCGCAGCCGTGTACCGCCACCCATTCACCAGGCAGCGCCCGACCCTGGTCCACGACGGCACGAAAAGATGTGACGAAGCGGCAACCGAGGCTCGCGGCCGTGGCATATTCCATGCTGTCTGGCAGACGCACCAAGTTTACATCAGCATGGTCGAGCGCCACAAATTGCGCGAAGGATCCCCAGGCCGTAAATCCGGGCTGCTGCTGGCTCTCGCAGACCTGGTGATTGCCCGTGTGGCATTCGTGGCAGGAACCACAACCCAGCGCGAAGGGTGCCGTCACGCGGTCGCCAGCCTTCCAGTTCCTGACATTGTTTCCGACAGCCACAACTTCACCCGCCAGTTCATGACCGGGCACATGGGGCAGGGCAATGCCCGGTTCATGGCCCATCCAGCCATGCCAGTCGCTGCGGC
>JANNFZ010000383.1:0-3693 GCA_031380375.1 Hyphomicrobiales bacterium | reverse complement strand
ACCCTGACTTCTGGCCCCACTTATTCATCCGGCGACGCCGACAGCGACGGGCAGGTGGATACGACGGAAACATGGATTTACGCCGCAACCTTTGCCGTGCCGCAAAGCGACATCAATCTCGGTGGCACCTATTCCAACACCGCAACCTTCGACACGGCCCAGACCAATGCCTATGCTTCAAACGCTGCCACAACATCCATCACCCAGACCAGTTCTATCCAGATTGTGAAAAGCTGGCTCTTTGCAATTCCTGCCCATGACTTGAACAGCAATGGCCTGGCCGATTTGGGCGATACAATCACCTATCGCTATGACGTGGAAAACATTGGCAACGTGACCTTGACGAATGTGGTGGTGGCAGACTCCCACGGCGGTTCAGGCCCGCCCCCGACACCCGATGATGAAGCCATGGTAACCGATGTTGCACCAGCGCTTGATTCAACCGATGTCACATCGTCGAATGAACTGTGGTCGTCATTGGCCCCCAATGACATTGCGCGCTTCACCGGCACCTATATCGTGACACAACCGGATTTCGACAATCAGTAGACGGCTAAGCGAGCCCCTTGACCCTGACATATTCACCTGGGGCATCGCCGAGTGTTGGCAACCCGCCCTCGCCGGGAACCGGAGCCGTGATCTTGTCGCCACTCCGCGAGGTAATCCACTCCAGCCAGTGCGGCCACCAGGAACCCGGATGCTCCGTTGCCGTTTTCATCCAGTCTTCATGTGATGACGTGGATTTCCCGTCCGTCCAGTATTGATACTTTTTCGCTGCAGGCGGATTGACCACGCCTGCAATATGCCCGGAACCCGACACGACCAAAGTTGTTTCACCAGCAAAATAGCGGCCAAGGCGGAATACCGAAGCCAACGGTGCAATGTGGTCGTCACGGGCCGCCAGATTATACACCGGTATCTTCACCTTTTTCAGGTCGATGCGCACATTGTCGAGGACCATCTTGCCCTGCGACAGACGGTTCTCGAGATAGCATTCGCGGAGATAGAAGGAATGCACACCCGCCGGCATGCGCGTTGAGTCACTGTTCCAGTACAAGAGATCGAATGGCGCCGGGTCTTTGCCCAACAGATAATTGTTCACCACATAGGACCAGATCAGGTCATTGGAGCGCAGCAGGTTGAAGGCGTCCGCCATGCGGGCACCCGGCAGGTAACCCTTGTCCTGCATGCGCTCTTCGATCCCTTTGACCTGTTCTTCGTCGACATAGACCAGAAGATCGCCGGCCTTTTCGAAATCCACCTGGGTTGTGAAAAACGTCGCCGCGTTGACGCGGTTGTCGCCCTTGGCGGTCATGTAGGCAATTGATGCGGCCACCAGTGACCCGCCAATGCAGAAACCAATGGTATTGACCTTAGCGGCACCCGTTGACTTTTGCACCGCATCAACCGCCGCAAGGAAACCCTCGCGCATGTAGTCGGAGAAACTCTTGCGCCCCTGCACTTCGTCGGCATTGACCCAAGACATGATGAACACCGTCAGGCCATTCTCAACGCACCAACGCACATAGGATTTCTGCGGCGTCAGATCGAGAATATAGAACTTGTTGATCCACGGCGGCACGATGAGCAGCGGAATCTCGAAGGCGCGCGCAACGACTGGCGAATACTGGATCAGCTCAAACACGTCATTGCGGAAAACCACCTTGCCCGGCGTGGTGGCGATGTTTTCGCCGAGTTTGAATGAGCTGCCATCCACTTGCGAGATGCGCAAGCGGCCATCGGATGACCGGAAATCAGCACTCAGCTTTTCAAGGCCGCGCAGCAGGTTTTCGCCATTGCTGGCGAAAGTGGCGCGCAGCACTTCCGGATTGGTCAGCGGATGGTTCGACGGTGACAGGGCATTGGCGATGTTTTCGACATAGAAGCGCGCCTTCTGTCTGGTATGGTCGTCAAGGCCGTCAGCGTTGTTCACCATGTCAATGGCCCAGCGCACCGAGACGAGATAGACCTGCTTCAGGAAATCAAACACTGAGTGTTCCACCCAGTCCTTGTCCTTGAAGCGCTTGTCGTTGCGGGCCGGACTCGCCACAGGTTCAACCTGCTGGCCCAGCGCCTTGGCCCAGGCATTGTTCCAGACCTCGGTATATTGCGACCACAGCTTCGTCTGCGCTGCCACCAGCTTCTGCGGGTCGGCCAGATGGGCCTGCCAGACTTCGCCAAGTGTCTTGCTGATCTGCGCCATGGGCACGACCTGGGTTTCGGCTTCCTGTTGCTGATTGTCCTTTTGGGCTGAGATGGCCTGGGCGAGGAGGGCCGCCTGTTCGGCGAGCCGGGCGAGGTTCTGGGCAAAGCGGGCCGGATCCGGCAGGCTGAAATCCGCAAATGCTGTGGGCTTGGGCACGCTTGTCTTTTCGGTCATGGCCTCAGGCTCCAGGGTTTCCTCGCCAGTTTAAAGCCGCCTGCCCATAGGGCAAGGGCTTCCTTGCCAAATCGTAGGCCCACCGCCATAAGAGCCACCAAATCTGACGGGCAATTGAACGCATGACCAACACGCTCCGCCTTGGAATTGCAGGCCTCGGCACTGTGGGCACAGGCGTGCTCGAAATCCTGAAAACCCACGGCAAATTGTTGGAAACCCGCTGTGGCCAGGCCATCGCGATCACAGCCGTCAGTGCCCGCTCAAAAACCAAGGACCGCGGCCATGATGTCTCGAAACTGCTCTGGTTCGATGATCCCGTGGCGCTTGCCGCGTCCCCCGAAATCGACGTGCTGGTGGAATTGATCGGCGGCGATTCAGGCCCCGCCAAGGCCGTGGTCGAAACTGCCATCGCCAATGGCAAGCACGTGGTGACAGCCAACAAGGCTTTGCTGGCCCGCCATGGCGTTGCCCTTGCGAAGGCCGCCGAAGCGCGCGGCGTGTCGCTTAATTTTGAAGCGGCAGTTGCAGGCGGCATTCCCATCATCAAGACCTTGCGTGAAAGCCTCGTTGGCAACTCTGTGACCAAGGTTTTCGGCATCCTCAACGGCACCTGCAATTACATCCTCACGAAAATGGCCGATGAGGGACGGAGCTTTGGTGATGTGCTCGCCGAGGCGCAAAAGCTTGGCTATGCCGAGGCTGATCCGACTTTCGATGTTGGGGGGTTTGACACGGCACATAAGCTCGCCATCCTCACATCGCTGGCCTTTGGCACGGAAGTGAATGTTGACGCCATTGCCATCGAGGGCATCGAGGCGATCACGCTTGAGGACATTCGCAACGCTTCCGAACTTGGTTACAAAATCAAGCTGCTTGGCGTTGCCGTCGCTCACGACAAGGGCATCGAACAGCGCGTCAACCCCACGCTGGTGCGTAAAGGTTCGCCCATGGCCGACACTGACGGGGTGTTCAATGCCGTCGTCGTCAAGGGTGATTTTGTTGGCGACCTGATGCTTGAAGGACGTGGTGCTGGCGGCCATCCCACGGCGTCCGCCGTGGTCGGCGACATTGTCGATATTGCCCGGAGTAACCGCCGTCCGGTGTTTGGCGTGCCTGCGGCATTTCTGAAGCCCTATGTAGCAGCGCCGGAGAAGGCCCATGAAGGCGGCTATTATGTCGCCCTGCAATTGCACGACAGGCCGGGGGCCGTGGCGGCAATCGCCCGTATTCTGGCGGATGAACAGATTTCCATCGAGAGCATCGTGCAGCATATCGGCGCCTTCGTCGACAATACCTTGGTGATCGTGAGTCCT
>JANNFZ010000366.1:0-5274 GCA_031380375.1 Hyphomicrobiales bacterium | reverse complement strand
GTGGTTTTGGCGCTTCTCGCCTATGGTTTGATCCGCCTTGTGACGGTTTTGCCAAAGCCACGTCATGTGCTGATGCGCCACGCGCTCAACGCGCTCCACAGGCCGGGGGCGGCAAGCGTGTCGGTCATTTTGGCGCTGGGTCTCGGTCTCACGCTGTTTGTGGCGCTGGCCTTGACCGATTCCACCATCTCGCGGGAACTGAAGGCCGGCATCCCCGAGAAGGCACCGGCATTTTTCTTTCTTGACGTGCGCAATGACGAATTGGCTGGCTTCAAGGCGGCGGTTCTCAAGGAACCAGGTGTGACCAGTGTCGACAATGCGCCGATGATGCGGGGCCGCATGGTGTCGGTCAAAGGTGTTTCCGTCGACAAGCTCAATCCCGATCCCGGCAGTGCCTGGGCCCTGCGTGGCGACCGTGGCCTCACCTATGCGGAAACCTTGCCGCAAGGCTCGGAATTGGCGCAAGGGCAATGGTGGCCCAAAGATTATTCCGGTCCGCCGCTGGTTTCCTTTGTCGACGAAATTGCAACGGGCCTTGGCATCGCGCTCGGCGACAAGGTGGTGGTGAATGTGCTGGGCCGCGACATCGAGGCCGAGGTTACTTCATTCCGCAAGGTGAACTGGCGGAGCTTCGGCATCAATTTCGTCATGGTGTTTTCACCCAACACGCTGAAGGCCGCACCCCATGCCCATATTGTGACGGTGGAAATGAACGGTGGCGACGAGGCCAAATTGCTCAATGACATGGCGCTGGCCTTTCCCTCGGTCACGGCGGTGCGCGTCAAGGACGCGCTCGAAACCATCGGCGGTCTTCTCGGCCAGATGCTGGCGGCGGTGCGCGGCGCCAATGCGCTGACCTTGCTGACAGGCGTGCTGGTACTGTCAGGGGCGCTTGCCGCCGGCCTGTCGGCACGGTCCTATGAGGCGGTGGTGCTCAAGACTTACGGGGCTACACGGCGGCAATTGCTGATCGCTTTCATGCTGGAATATGGCGTGCTCGGATTGATCTCTGCTGTCTTTGGCATCATCGTCGGTTCACTGGCGGCCTGGGGCCTGGCACTTTACGTCCTGGACATGCCCTTTGCCTTTTCTCCGGCCATTGCCACGTTTACGGCATTGATTGCCATGGCGCTTACAATCGTCGCGGGCCTCGTCGTCACGGCGCGGGCGCTTTCCGCCAAGCCGTCGGGCTATTTGCGCAACGAGTGAATAGTGCCTAAACGGGACGCATGGTTGTTCTCAATCGCATTTATACGCGTACCGGCGATGGCGGCGAGACAGCATTGGGGTCTGGCGAGCGGGTGTCCAAGGCCAGCCTGCGCATTGAGGCCTATGGCACGGTCGACGAGGCCAATGCGGTTGTGGGGCTGGTGCGCCTGCACACGACAACACCGGAACTCGTTGCACTTGATGCCATGCTGGCCCGCATCCAGAATGAATTGTTTGATTTGGGAGCCGATCTCTGCGTGCCTGATCGCGGACAGAAGCCCGAGCATGAACACTTACGCATAGCGCCGACGCAATATCAGCGCCTCGAAACCGAAATTGACGGGTTGAACGAAAAGCTTTCGCCGCTGCGTTCTTTTGTTTTGCCCGGTGGGCATCCGGCGGCGGCGTACCTTCATCAGGCGCGCACCGTCTGCCGCCGGGCCGAGCGCTTGATCGTGGCGCTGAAAGCTGTGGCGGGCGAACATGTCTCGGAAGGGGCCATCGCCTATATCAACCGCCTGTCGGATTTTTTCTTTGTCGCGAGTCGCCATGTCAACGCGGCGGCAGCGGCTGGCGACATTCTCTGGGTTCCCGGCAAGACCAGGGGTGTGTGACACCATGTTTGTGCCCCTCAAGGACGACACGCCGCACCAGGTCATCCGCTTTCAATTTGTGACGGCCGTGCTGGTGGCCGTCAATATTGTCATCTTTCTTGTGACAGGTCCGCTTTTCGGCACCGAGGCGGGTTTCAACTTTGCCGAAGGTTTTGGCGTGGTGCCCATTGAACTTCTCAGTGTCACCGGACATGGCGGCCACAGCGTTGTTGCCGAACCCGTGACACTCATCACTTACCAGTTTCTGCATGGCGGGTGGCTGCATCTCATTTCCAACATGGCATTTCTCTGGGTCTTTGCCGACAATATCGAGGATGCTTTCGGGCGTTTCGGCTTTGCGTTGTTCTATATTCTGTGCGGCATCATTGCCGCCCTTGTCCACACCCTCATGTCGCCGGCCAGTGCCGCACCACTCATTGGCGCATCAGGAGCGGTGTCGGGGGTGCTTGGTTCTTATCTGTTGCTCTATCCCAAGGCCCGCATCTGGGTGTTGGTGTTCATGGCATTCCCGATGAAACTGCCGGCCTTGTGGATCCTCGCGGCGTGGATTGTCTTCCAGTTCTACAGTCTCTTCATGGCAGCCCCTGATGGTCTCGCCGTTGCCTGGTGGGCGCATATCGGCGGCTTCATCGGCGGATTTTTCCTGACGCTGGTGTTGCGCTCGCGCCTGCTGGTGAGTGGTTAGGGCGACGTAACTTCAGCTGGCTTTGTCCCGCACCCAATTCCGTCATTCCGGAAGCGCACCTTGATCGCGCCGAAGGCGTGATGTCGTGCGCTGTCCGGAAACCCGCTTTTTTGACTATGCATCTCAGAAAGGAAGCGGGTTTCCGTGTCGCAGCCCAAACCTGCCTAACGGCAGGCTCACCCTGTTCCAGGGCTCGGGGCCTTGTACGGAATGACGGGCTTAGGGGAAAATGCGCCAATCGGCGCAAGGCAGAAACACCCTCAATCACGCGGCGCGCAACAGCGGTGTTTCGGAAAATCCAAACTCCATGACAGGCTCAGACATCGCCTCTTTCAGGTCGGCATGAATGGCATCGGCCAGCGCAGGCGACTTGGCCAGAAGATGGACATGGATTTCATCAGCACCAAGTGCTGCAAGCCGGGCAAGATCGTGACGGGCCAGCGTGCCATCCCAGAAGGGCTTGAAGCGGCCAACACAAAGGGCAACCAGCAAGCTGCCATGGCGTTTCACACCCACATAAACGGCACCCGGCAGGGGCGGGCACTGGTCGGGCGCATAAACCGAATGAATGTATTTGGCACCCGAAGCGCCCTGCCAGTACCAGAAACGGTCCTGCAGGCCGGGATCGGAAGGGAGTTCAACGGAGATCGGGGAGCCTTGAATCAACATGAGAACAAAACTAGAACAAATCGACCTCGCCGTCAACCACAAAATGCAAAGCCGCAAGTCTGGCAGCTGGTGCAGCCTTCCTTCATCACGAGGTCGAGGCTGCCGCAGGACGGGCAGGCATGGTCTTCACTGGAAGGTGTCGAAAGGATCGAGCCGGTCACGGCATTGGGCCGGAACGTCGTGCAGCCTTTCAGGCCCTTGGCATAGGCTTCCTCATAGACTGAGACGAAATCGGCGAAGGGAAAATCAGCCGACACATTGATGGTCTTGGAAATGGAACTGTCGACATGGGCCTGGGCTGCGGCTTGCATGGCGAGATGCTGCCCCGGTGTGAGATCGGCAGCTGTCACCGTGTTGGGCGGAAGTGACACGCCACCGTTTTTGTCGCGCCAGCGGGCGATGGCATGGTCCTGCATGCGCAAAACCCGCCTGCTGCCGTCAGACTCCAAAATTGTGCGGTCATAGGCGATGCTGAAAATGGGTTCGATGCCGCTTGAGACATTGCCGGCGAGAAGCGAGATGGTGCCTGTGGGCGCAATCGATGTGAGCAAGCCGTTGCGCAGGCCCTTGCCACGAATGCGCTGGCGTTGCCTCTCATCAAGAGCCTCGCCATAGGCGGTGCCGAGATAGGCTTTGGCGTCAAACAGCGGGAAGCTTCCCTTCTCGGCTGCCAAATCGCAGCTTGCTTCAAGTGCGGCATCCTTGATGGTCTTCATCCAAAGACCTGTTGCTGCAACGGCTTCAGGCTCGCCATAGCGCAGGCCCACCATGAGAAGCGCATCGGCAAGGCCTGTGACGCCAAGCCCCAAACGCCGTTTGTCATGGGCTTCCTTCCGCTGTTCCGGCAGCGGATAATTGGAGACATCAACGACATTGTCGAGAAAGCGGATGGCAATGTGCGTGGCTTCCGCCAAGCGCGCCACATCAAGTGCCGCACCGGGGTCAAAAGCATGCGCCACAAAGCGCGTGAGATTGAGAGAGCCCAAAAGGCACGCGCCATAGGGCGGCAGTGGCTGCTCGCCGCAAGGATTGGTAGCGGAGATGGTTTCGCAGTAACTCAGTGGGTTGAGACGGTTGATGCGGTCGATGAAAATCACACCGGGCTCGGCATAGTCATAGGTCGCCTGCATGATGCGTGTCCACAGTTCCCGCGCCGCAATGGTTTTGTAGACATGGCCGCCAAACCGCAACGGCCATTTCGCATCTTCTTTCACCGCCGCCATGAAGGCATCGCTGACGAGCACCGACAGGTTGAAATTGCGCAAGCGCCGTGGATCGCGCTTGGCATCGACAAAATCCTCGATGTCGGGATGGTCGCAGCGCATGGTCGCCATCATGGCGCCACGCCTTGCCCCCGCCGACATGATGGTTTTGCACATGGCATCCCAGACATCCATGAATGTCAAAGGCCCAGAGGCATCAGCACCGACACCGAGCACCGGCGCACCCTTGGGCCGCAGCGTTGAAAAATCATGACCGATGCCACCGCCCTGTTGCAGGGTTTGGGCCGCCTCTTTCAGTCCGTCGAAAATACCGGGGATTGAATCGGCGATGGTTCCCATGACAAAACAATTGAACAGGGTCACCTCGCGCTTGGCACCAGCCCCTGCGAGAATGCGGCCCGCCGGAATGAAGGAGAGATCGGCGAGCAAATTGTTGAAACGGTCTTCCCACTGCCCGCGCAATTCCGGCTGTTCCGCCGCCGCCACCGCATGGGCGACGCGGGAAAGTGTTTCAGCCAAAGTGCTCTCACCGGGCAGGCGGTATTTCAGCGCCCAGATGTCACTGGCTATGTCGGGTGGGGGAGCGGCCTTCAACATGGGACGAAGATAATGCGGACGAACACCAGAGTCCAGAAATTGTTCTGGTTTTGTACTTTATGATTCTGGAACTGATTTTTGCAAGGTCTTCGGTGCCACATTGCGCCAGGCCATAAGCAGAAGGCTCTTCACCAACGCCACGTCGGCCTTGGCATGATCGATGCGGGTCCAGCCCTGCCGCCCCCAACCGCCGGGAATGGGCGAAACGCAATTGGCCTCTGAGGCACAGACCATCTCCTGTTGCTCAGGCTTTAGTTTTACATAACCAAAGCCGTCG
>JANNFZ010000339.1:0-1875 GCA_031380375.1 Hyphomicrobiales bacterium | reverse complement strand
CGACAACGAGACCCCCGTCTCTCTTTTGGACAAGTTCAAAAGCGCGGTACGCAGCCTGTTTCGTTAAGCTGTCACCGTCGCTGCCGTCTGCCCGTACAGGATCTTTCGCATTTCTTCGGTGATCGGCCGGTCTTTGGGTGGCGGTGCCAAGGCATAGGCGCGGATCACCGCCGGGCGTTCCTTGGTCTGGTTGAACCAGCGCTTGAGGTTGGGGAAATCATCGATGTTCTGTTTGTGCCTCACGTGCCGCATGATCCACGGATAGATGGCCATGTCAGCGATTGAATAGTCGCCGGCAACATGGTCCCGGTCGGCAAGGCGCTTGTTGAGCACACCATAAAGACGACCGGTTTCGTTGATATAGCGGGACATGGCGTATGGAATTTTCTCCGGCGCATCGTAATTGAAGTGACCATTTTGCCCGCCCATGGGGCCAAGGCCCGCCATTTGCCAGAACAACCACTGCAAGGTCTCAGTGCGGCCACGCAGGTCTGGCGCAATGAATTTTACGGTCTTGTCGGCAAGGTAGAGAAGTATGGCCCCGGATTCGAACAGGTTGATCGGGCCACCGCCGTCTGCCGGCCCATGGTCGACAATGGCGGGTATGCGGTTGTTCGGGGATATTTTCAGGAACGCCGGATTGAATTGTTCGCCAGTGTCGATATTGACGCTGTGCAGCGTGTAGGGAAGCCCTGTCTCTTCCAGAAACATCGTGATCTTGTGGCCGTTTGGTGTGGGCCAATAATGGAGATCGATCATGCTGGTCCTCTGGTGTAACTCTGGAGGTAAGCCGCCCTACTCCGCCGCTTCGACCGCCTCGTCGTCTTCGATGCGCGGGCGCAGCGCCATTTCCTTCTTGATCTCTTCGGCCACAAGGAACGAAAGTTCCAAGGCCTGCGCCGCATTGAGGCGGGGATCGCAAAAGGTGTGGTAGCGGTCGTTCAAGTCATCATCACTCAATGCCCGCAAGCCGCCGGTACATTCGGTCACGTCCTTGCCGGTCATTTCGACATGAATGCCGCCGGCATGGGTGCCCTCACCCCGGTGCACGGACATGAAGCTCCGCACTTCCTTCAAGATCGCATCGAAGGGCCGCGTCTTGTAGCCGCTCGTTGATTTAATGGTGTTGCCGTGCATGGGATCGCAGGACCAGACCACGACCCGGCCTTCGCGCTTCACGGCCTTCACAAGGTCGGGCAGGTGTTTTTCCACCTTGTCGGCGCCAAAGCGCGCGATCAGGGTGAGACGGCCCGGATCGTTTTCCGGATTGAGAAGATCAATGAGCTTGATCAGTTCATCGGCCTTCAGCGTGGGACCGCACTTGAGGCCGATCGGGTTTTTCACACCGCGGCAGAATTCGACATGGGCATGGTCAGGCTGGCGCGTGCGGTCGCCGATCCACAGCATGTGGCCGGACGTTGCATACCAGTCGCCGCTCGTTGAATCGACGCGGGTCATGGCTTGCTCGTAACCCAGAAGCAGCGCCTCATGGCTCGTATAGAAATCCGTGGCGCGCAATTGCGGTGCGGTTTCGGCGGTGATGCCACAGGCCCTCATGAAGCCAAGTGTTTCAGAAATGCGGTCGGCGAGATCCTGGTATTGCTCGAAGGCAGGCGAGTCCTTGAGGAAGCCAAGCGTCCACCTGTGCACATTTTCAAGATTGGCATAGCCGCCTTGGGCGAAGGCGCGCAGCAGGTTCATGGTGGCAGCCGATTGCCGATAGGCCATGATCTGGCGCTCGGGATCAGGGGTTCGTTGTTCAAGCGTACCCTCGGCACCATTGATGATGTCGCCCCGGTAAATCGGAACTTCGACACCGTCGATCATTTCGGTTGGCGACGAGCGCGGCTTGGCGAACTGCCCGGCAATGCGGCC
>JANNFZ010000320.1:0-5285 GCA_031380375.1 Hyphomicrobiales bacterium | reverse complement strand
ATCGCCAAGACCATTCAGGAGGCGCAAGCGCGCCAGAAGCTCATTGACGAGAAAATCAACGAACTCAACAATGCCATCGCCATGCTGGCCCCCGACGATGCCTCAAGGCTTGAAGCCACCATCAACGTGGCGGCACAAAGCGACATGAAGGGCGTGCTGCATGTGTCCTACCGGCTCAATGAAGCGGGCTGGCTGCCCTATTATGATGCCCGCATGGAAACGCCGAAATCCGGTGGCGACGCAAAGCTGGCACTCATCCGCCGCGCTGAAGTCATGCAATCGACAGCGGAATCCTGGGACAATGTGGCACTGACACTTTCAACAACGCGCCCCACCGGGGCCACGGCCGCCCCCGACCTGACGGAAGAAGAACTCTTTGCCTATGAGCGGCAGCGCGCCGATGCGCTCGGAAAAGCCGCCGCCGCACCCATCGCCGGGGCCGAAATGGATGGCGACAAGAAACTGAAGGACGAGATGGCCGAATTCGGCACCATCCAAAACGATACCGCGGCACCCCCCAAATCAGTCGCCCAGCGCCAGGCTGTCGTGCAACTGGCGGGCTTCCAGGCCAATTACGTGATTGCTGGCCGGGTCACAGTTGACAACACCGGCAGCGCCAAGAAAGTGCGCATCAGCAGCGATGACCACGACGCCAAATTGCAGGTGATCGCCGTGCCGATGATTGATGCCAATGCCTACCTTACGGCCACATTCACAGTGAAGGGCGAAGGACCGATGTTGCCCGGTTATGTGAACCTCTATCGCGATGGCGTGTTTGTGGGGCAGGGCGGATTGCCGCTGCTCAACCCCAAGGAAGAGGCAAAACTCGGCTTCGGCATTGATGATCTTGTCAAAGTGGAACGCAAGGAAGTGAAGAAATCAATTGGTGAACAGGGCATCATTTCCACATCGAATGTGGAAGAGCGGGCCTGGGATATCACGGTCAAGAACCTGCATGACTTCAAGATTGCCGTCCGGGTGCTGGACCGCAAACCTTTCACGGCGCGCGACGACGTTGAAATTGAAACGCTGCCCGGCATGACACCTCCGACCGACGAGAATGTTGAAAAGAAGCGTGGCGTGCTCGCCTGGTCGCTCGATCTTGAACCGCAGAAGGACTTTGTAATCAAGTCAGGCTACCGCATCAGTTGGCCGGAGGGCATGCAGATCGGCATGGTGGAATAGAACCTAGGCCGCGAAGCAATACATCCGAAAGAGATCGCCGGGTGCTGCAAAGAGTCCCCGCACGCTCGAAAAACCTGCGTCACGGCCAAGCGCATGCCATGTCGCATCGGTTTCGGGAAAATCCGCCGCATGAACATGCGCCGCCATGGCGTTCCATTCGTCGTCTGAATAGGCGGTCCAAAATGGTTTTTGGAGATCCCACCTTTTCATCCAGCTTGCACGATCTTCGCCGTCAGGGCTGGTGTTCTCGTAGATGACAAACAGTCCGGATTCGGCGAGGGAGTTCCGAATTTGCTTCATGAACGACAGTTTTTCGGGTTTGCGCAAGTGGTGCAATGACAGGCCGATGAACACGACATCTTCCGATCCCGTGCGTCCATGGAAAGCATCGAGAAAATCACGCTGCTCCAGTTTCACTTTGCAATTGAGTTCCCGCAACGCCTTTCCGGCAAGTTCAAGTGCGGCACCCGAAAAATCAATTCCGTGGTAATGGGCAATTTGGGTTTCGCGCAACGCGCCAATACTGGCGCTGGCATCGCCACAGGCGATGTCGAGAAACCGGAACGGTCTCGGCATGTCCTCGACGAGAAGGCGGTGCAGGCGGCCATAGGCCTCACGGTGGAAAAGGAAATTGTTGTCGACCATTTTCCGGTAGAGTTTCCAGTCTTGCTGGAACAGCGCCACCGTTGAAGCGTCGGCAGTGGACGCAGTTGGCGCGTTGGTCTCGGATGCCATGGAAAAACACTCCCCTTCAATCCAGTCCAGCCAAGTTTAAGCAGCCTTTCGTATAAAGGCCAAGCACCGCGCTTTCCGCTTGCGTGCCTGAAAAATCGGAGTCAAGGTTTCGGTCGTGTGGAGCCGCCTGCGGCGACTTTCTCCCCATGGCGGTCCGCAGGCTGCCTCCTCAGTGCAGAAAAGCAAGGGAGGGACTTTCATGGATATTGCCTCAGGCAGACGAGACCAGGGCCCACGGTTGATTGCCATCGTTGGGCCCTATCAAAGCGGAAAAACCACACTTCTCGAGGCGCTGTTGTTCCGGACGGGTGCCATCACGCGGCAAGGCAAAGCCGGTGACAAATCGCTGGCTGGCGATGCCAGCCCCGAAGCCCGTTCCCACGCCATGGGCATTGAGGCCAATGTGGCGGGCCTCACCTTCATGGGCGACCATTTCACTTTTATCGACTGTCCGGGTTCCATCGAATTTTCCGAAGAGACGCGCGCCGTCCTTCCGGCTTGCGATGCGGCAATCGTGGTTTGCGATGCCGACGCAAAAAAGGCCCCCGCCCTGCAATTGATCCTGCGGCAACTTGATGATGCTGGCGTTCCGCGCCTTGTTTTTCTCAACAAGATTGACCGTGCCGAAGCCAGCCCCCGCGATGTGCTGGCCTGGATGCAGCCGGCCAGCGTGAAGCCGCTGCTGCTCAGGCAATTGCCGATCTGGAAAAACAATGTGGTGACGGGCTTTGTCGATCTCGCCCATGAGCGGGCCTATGTCTATCGCGAGTTGGCGGAAAGCCTGATCGTCGACATGCCGGGCGATGTGGCCGAACTGGAAAAATCGGAACGCTTTTCCCTGCTCGAAACGTTGGCCGACCATGATGATGAATTGATGGAACAGCTGCTCGCCGACATGGAGCCGCCGAAGGACCGGATCTTTGCCGATCTGTCGCGCGATGTGGCGGAAGGCCACGTGACGCAAGTGCTGTTTGGTTCCGCCGAACACGGCAACGGCATTGGGCGGTTGCTGAAAACACTGCGCCATGATGTGCGCGGCATTGCGGCAACCGCCGTCAGGCTTGGCGCCAAGGGTAGTGGCGTGGCGCAGATTCTCAAGACCTTCCACACGGCCCAGGGCGGCAAATTGTCGGTGGCACGGGTGTTGTCTGGCGAGATCGCCGATGGTGCAACGCTCCATGGTGGCCACGCCCAGGAGGCACGCGTCGCAGGCGTTCTCGTCTATGCCGGCACGGCTGGACAAAAAATCGCCAAGGCGCAAGCGGGCCAGACTGTGGCACTCGGTCGGCTTGAAGGCATCGAGACCGGGGAAACCATTTCAGTGGCGAAAGGTGAATGCGCCCAGCTTGCGCGCCACGCACGAACGTCCGGTGTTTATGGTTTTGCCATTTCGGTGGCGGACCGCAAGGACGAGGTGAAACTGACAGGTGCCGTGACACGGTTGATCGAGGAAGATCCATCACTGGCGCTCGACCACAACCACGACACCAGCGAGATGGTTTTATGGGGGCAGGGCGAGGTGCATCTGCGCGTCGCCATTGAAAGGCTCGCAAGCAAATTCGGTGTCCATGCGCAATCAAAGCCCCGGCGCATTGCCTACAAGGAGACCATCCGCAAATCTGTGCAACTCAGGGGCCGCCACAAAAAACAATCAGGCGGGCACGGGCAATATGGCGACGTGGTCGTCGAGATCAAGCCGACGGCGCGCGGCGAAGGTTTTGTGTTTACCGACACGATCACCGGCGGCGTTGTTCCGAAAACCTATATTCCAGCCGTCGAGGCGGGGGTTCGTGAATGGATGGGAAAGGGGCCCTTGGGTTTCCCGGTTGTTGACTTCACCGTCAATCTCTCGGATGGCTCCTATCATGATGTCGATTCCTCCGAGATGGCTTTCAAGCTGGCAGCACGCCTTGCGATGAGCGAGGGCATGCCGCAGTGCTCGCCGGTGCTGCTTGAACCGGTGCTTGCTGTTGAAATTCATTGCCCCAATGAAGCAACGCCACGTGTCAACCAGATTGTCACGGGCCATCGCGGCCACCTTCTTGGCTTCGATGGGCGTGCCGGATGGCCGGCCTGGGACACCGTCAGGGCCACCATGCCGGAAGCGGAGATCGCCTCGCTCATCATCGAGCTGCGCTCGGCCACCGCAGGGGTCGGCACCTTCACCACGCGCTTTGACCATATGGCGGAGCTCACGGGCCGGGCGGCGGATCAGGTGGTGGCCACGGCAAAGGCGGCGTAGGTACGCCCCACCCCCGGCCCCTCCCCAAAAATTGGGGAGGGGTGATTCAATTCTCTCACCCCTACCCGCTTTGCGGGGAGGGGCAGGGGTGGGGTGTCAAGCTTTCGTCATGGCCTGGTCTTTCGCCATCCAGAAAGGTGGCAACCAGGCGGCGAGATTGCTGAAGGGTAGCACTTCGGGCTTCAATTTGATGCCGAGCTTGTCTTTCATAAAACCGCGGCGCGCTTCGATGCGGGCCCAGGCTTCCGGATAGCGCGCGGCAAAGTCTTTGCGCATGGCGGCATCGGCCAGCGCAATACCATCCTCGATGTTGCTCATGAAGTAATCCGTTCCCGTCGCGGGAATGATGTCGCATTGCACGGCCATGCCGGAAGCGAATTTCTGTTTGCTGTTTTTCTTCACCGGGGAATTCAGCCATTCATCGAGATGAATAAGATGGCCGGGATTGAGACCGATGCCAAAGAATGGATCACCGACGTGGCGCATGACGGCATCGTAAATTTCGCCGCCCGCAAAACCGATGCCGATGGTCTCGTACCAGGCGGCAGCGGCGTTGAAATACGGCGCCACCAATTTTTCAACATAGTCCCGGATGGGCAGCGGCAATGATTTCGCACTATCGACCATAAAGCCCGCCCGGCAATTGAGCGCTCCCATGAGGCCAAAACCCACGACGATTGCGTCACCGTTTTCAATCCGGCGTGTCGACGGGCTGGGCAGGCCGTATTTGGCGCGTGGTCCTGCGCACATGTTGATGTGGGTGGATTGCGGGAAGCCATCGAGCGCCATGGCTCGCACAGCCTCATATTCGGTCATGCCGGGTGCCACATTATGGATGAAGCGGCGAATGCCGTTTGATGTGCGGGTCGCTGCATACTCAAAACAGGCAAGCTGGTCCACTTCGTTCAGCGCCCGCAATCCGGTCTCGGGGTGCATGAACAGCAAAGCGGCATTGCGGACGGTGCCAAATTCTTCCAGCGCTTTCACCAGATAGTGCGGGGCTTCTATCCAACCGGGATCGAAAACACCTGCTTCCGTTTCGAAGCCCTTCCATCCAGCAAGGCCAATGTGCATGTTTTTCTTCAAACCGGCACCGTGCAGAATGTCGGCAAGGGGACGCAGC
>JANNFZ010000295.1:0-4148 GCA_031380375.1 Hyphomicrobiales bacterium | reverse complement strand
ACAGCCCGCGCATCATGCGGGTCGCCGAAAGCGAAGCGGCTTTACGCGGTGTGCCTGTTGATGTCGTCGCCAAAGAATTGGTGAGCCAGCAATCACTTTCGCGCTTCACTGAGCCAGAAGAAATAGCGGGCCTATGCCTTTATCTCGCAAGCCCAGCCGCCTATATGGTCAATGGCCAAGACATCGCGATTGATGGCCACGTCGAAACTTTTCACATCAGGTAAAACATGGACTTCTCTCTTTCCGACGAACAACAAATGATCATCAAGACGACGAAGGATTTTGTCGCCAATGAACTTTATCCCCACGAGAAGGAAGTTGAGGAGACAGGTATCCTGCGTCCGGAGTTGCGCGATCAACTGAAAGCCAAGGCCATTGCAGCGGGACTTTATGCCGCGAATATTCCGGCGGAAGCTGGTGGCGCCGGGCTCGATACACTGACCTGGTGCCTCTACGAAAAAGAATTGGGCCGCGCCAATTATGCTTTGCACTGGACCTGCGTTGGCCGCCCTTCCAACATTCTCATGGCCTGCAATGCCGAACAGCGCGAGCGCTATCTCTTTCCGGCGGTGCGCGGCGAAAAAGCTGATTGCCTTGCCATGACCGAACCAGGTGTTGGCTCTGACCTGCGCGGCATGAAAACTTTTGCCCGCGCTGATGGCGACGACTTCGTGATCAACGGTGTCAAACATTTTATTAGCCATGGCGATGAAGCGCATTTCACGGTGCTGTTTGCGGCAACCGGGGAAGAGGAAACACCGCGCGGCAAAAAAAAGCTGATCACTGCCTTCCTGATCGACAAAGGAACCCCTGGATTTACCGTTCGCGACGGCTACCGCAACGTGTCGCATCGCGGCTATCCCAACAACATCCTCGAATTCAACGATTGCCGCGTCAACAAGCAGCAGATCCTTGGCGAATTGCACAAGGGTTTCGAAGTCGCGAATTCCTGGCTCGGCGCAACACGGCTGCAAGTGGCATCGACATGTCTCGGCCGTGCCGAGCGGGCCCTTGAACATGCGCTGCAATATGCCGTGGACCGCCAACAATTCGGCCAGCAGATTGGCAAGTTCCAGGGCATATCCTTCAAGCTCGCCGACATGGCATTGGAGCTGAAGGCCGCAGAACTTCTGACCCGCGAAGCGGCATGGAAATATGACCAAGGCACGGTCAGCGATATGGACATGGCCATGGCCAAGCTCAAGGCAACGGAAGTTCTCGCCTTCATTGCTGACGAGGCCATCCAGATTCATGGCGGCATGGGCTTGATGAGCGATCTGCCGCTCGAGCGCATCTGGCGCGACGCGAGGGTCGAACGCATCTGGGAAGGCACGTCAGAAATCCAGCGCCACATTATCAGCCGCGCACTTCTCCGGCCCTTGGGGGGATGATGGCCCTTTCCCGTCTCCTCTTTCCCCAATCCATCGCCTTCATCGGCGGAAATGAATGCGACATCGCCATCCGACGCACCCTGGAACTGGGCTTTGGCGGCACAATCCATGCCGTGCATCCGAGGCGGGAACATGTGGCGGGCATCATCGCCAAGAAATCCGTCGATGACATCAGCGGGCCCATTGATGCCGCCTTCGTCGCCGTGAAACGCGAACCCACGGTCGACGTCGTGCGGCAGTTGCGGGCCAAGAGCTGCGGTGGCGCGGTGATTTATGCCGCTGGCTTTGCCGAGGCCGGTGACACGAAACTGCAAGCCGAACTGCTCGCCGCCGCCGACGGCATGCCGTTGATGGGCCCCAATTGCTATGGCTTCGTCAATGGCCTGGCGCGCGCCGCCCTGTGGCCGGATGAACATGGCGTGAAGCCCGTCAAGAGTGGCGTTGCCATCATCACGCAGTCCGGCAACATTGCCTGCAACTTCACCTTCACCAAACGGGCATTGCCGCTGGCTTGCGTCTTTGCCATTGGCAACCAGGCCGATGTCGACATGGCCGACATGGTGGAGGAATTGGCGCAAGACCAGCGTATCACGGCCATCGGTCTCCATATCGAGGGATTGAAAGACATTGCCGCTTTTGCCAGGGCCTGTGAAACGGCGCGCAGTCTTGGAAAGCCGATCGTGGCACTTAAAACCGGGCGTTCCGAACAAGGCGCCAAAGTCGCCCTCAGCCACACGTCGTCGCTGGCGGGTGCCGACACACTTTATGATGCCTTGTTCGAGCGTCATGGCGTGGCGCGGGCGACGTCGGTCACGGGATTTGTCGAGACCCTGAAGTTCCTGCATTTCGGAGCCCTTCCCGGCGGGCGACTTGTATCGCTATCCTGTTCCGGAGGCGAAGCCGCCCTTGCTGCCGACCTTGTTGTGGGGCGCAAGGTTTCCTTTCCGTCGTTTGATGCTGACACGAAAGTCAAAGTGGCGGCCACGCTCAATGAATTCGTGGCCATCGACAATCCGCTCGATTATCACACCTTCATCTGGAACGATGCCGAGAAGCTCACCAGCACATTCACCGCTGTTTTGTCCGGCGGATTTGATGTTGGCATGCTGATCCTTGATACGCCGACACAGGCCCACATGAACCCGGCGGCCTGGATGAAAACGGCACGCTCCTTCCAGACAGCCGCTGCCGCCAACTCCGCACGTGCTGCCGTGGTGGCAACCCTGCCGGAATGCATGCCGCTTGATTTGGCCGACGAACTCGCGTTGTCGGGCATTGCCCCTATGTTCGGGCTTGATGACGCGCTCACGGCTTTCGAAGCAGCCGCCCAGATTGGCGAGAACTGGACCCGCACGGATCCGGCACCCGAAGCCTCTGCACCCCGCAAGCTGCGCGGCGATGAAACCGTCCTCACGGAGCACGAAGCCAAATTGCTCTTGAAGGGCCGTGGCCTCATCGTCCCCGAGGGCAGCGAATGCAGAACTGCCGATGCACCCGCCGTGGCCGACAGCCTCGGCTACCCGGTCACACTCAAAGTGTCCTCGGCGAAAATCGCCCACAAGACTGAAGTTGGTGGTGTCATGCTCAATTTGCAAACACGCGAGGAAGTCGCGCTGGCCGCCGCCGCCATGGCGAAACTTTCTGACCGCGTGCTGGTGGAACGCATGGTCAAGGGTGCCGTTGCCGAACTCATCATCGGGGTGAAACGCGATTCCCAATTCGGTCTTGCACTGGTGGTTGGTGCGGGTGGCGTGTTGACGGAACTGCTGAAGGATTCAACAGCCCTCCTTCTGCCGACCTCGCGCGCTGAAATCACCCGCGCCCTGAAACGCCTCAAAGTGTGGACACTGATCGAAGGCTTTCGCGGAAAATCCGGCGATGCCGAAGCGGTCATTGCCGCTGTCGAAGCCATTGCCGCCTTTGCCGCCGCCCAGCGCGACAAGCTTGAGGAGCTGGATGTCAATCCGCTCTTGGTCCTGCCCAAGGGGGCCGTTGCCGTTGATGCCTTGATTAAAATGAGGACAGCATGAAGACAAGCGGGGCTTTCATTCAATGCAAGATTTGCCTATCATGTTCTCGAGTGCCAGGACCTGAGGAAACGCAATGAAGAGAACCTATTTTGTGCGTGCCGTATGGGATGACGAGGCGAAAACCTATTATTCCGAAAGCGACATTCTTGGGCTTCACATTGAAGCCAAGACCCTGAATGAATTTGAAGACGTCATGAATGATTTGGCGCTTGAATTTATCATGGATAACCATTTGGACGCACATGACCTGGTTTCAAAACCCTTGAGGGAGTGGGTTCCGACGATTCTGTGGCAGCGACCGCCCGAAAACGCTTTCACTGCCTGATATGCCTGTTGGCTTTTACAAAGAGCTCATCAAGGAATTGGCCCGGCTCGGCTTTGAATATGAAAAGCGAGGCAAGGGATCGCATGAAAAATGGCGCAACGCGGAGAGCAATGTATCATTGCTGGTTCCACGAAATTTGGAAAGTCGCCACACGGCAAATGCCGTACTCAAAGCGGCGGGGAGCACCAGAAAGTTTTAGCCCATGACCACGCCCATCAAAACGTCACGCAGCGGCGGCATTCTCGAAGTCACCATCGACCGGCCCAAGGCCAATGCCATTGACGCCGCAACCTCGCGGATCATGGGCGACATCTTTGCCGGATTCCGGGATGATCCCACGCTTCGCGTCGCCATTCTCACCGCGGCAGGCGACAAATTTTTCTGCCCCGGCTGGGATTTGAA
>JANNFZ010000270.1:0-4142 GCA_031380375.1 Hyphomicrobiales bacterium | reverse complement strand
GCATCATGTTGTGGCAGCGGGTCACGCCGGAAGGCGGTTTGGCGCTGAACCGCCAGGATTACGGCTTTGTCGCAGTTGTCCTGGCACTCGTGGCGCTAGCCATCTATCTCATTCGGGCGATCGGCAGGGAAATTCACCCACCCGGGGGTTGATTGGCCGTGTCCAAGACGTTACCACGCCCGCAAGCTCACCGACCGGGAACAACCATGGAATCCGCCAAGCGCATTGCCGACAAGACCGACTGGATCAAGGGTGCCACGGGTGACTGGGAAGTCATCATTGGCCTCGAAGTCCATGCCCAGGTACAGGCCAAGGCCAAGCTTTTTTCGGGTGCTTCTGCGGAATATGGCGGCGCCCCCAATGACCATGTGTCGGTGGTGGATGCCGCCATGCCCGGCATGCTGCCCGTCATCAACAGGTTCTGCGTGGAGCAGGCGGTGCGGACCGGGCTTGGGCTCAAGGCCCAGATCAACAATTATTCGGTCTTTGACCGGAAAAATTATTTCTATCCGGACTTGCCGCAAGGTTACCAGATTTCCCAATACAAGCAGCCCGTGGTGGGCGAAGGCCGGGTCACCATCGACCTCGATGACGGTAAATCGGTTGAGGTCGGAATCGAGCGGCTGCACCTTGAGCAAGATGCGGGCAAATCGCTGCATGACCAGCATCCCGACATGTCCTTTGTTGATCTTAATCGTTCCGGCTGCGCACTCATGGAGATTGTCTCCAGGCCAGACATGCGTTCGCCCGACGAAGCCAAGGCCTTTGTGACGAAGCTTCGGCAAATCATGCGCTATCTCGGCACCTGTGACGGCAACATGGAGCAGGGCTCCATGCGCGCCGACGTCAACGTGTCGGTGCGAAAGCCCGGTGCGGAGTTCGGCACGCGCTGCGAAATCAAGAACGTCAATTCCATCCGCTTCATGGGCCAGGCCATCGACTATGAAGCCCGCCGCCAGATCGGCATTCTGGAGGATGGCGGCAGGATCGACCAGGAAACACGGCTCTATGATGCGCGAAAAGGTGAAACGCGCTCCATGCGGTCAAAGGAAGAGGCCCATGACTATCGCTATTTTCCCGATCCCGACCTTCTGCCTTTGGAACTGGAGCAGGCTTGGGTCGATGCAATCGGCAAATCCTTGCCGGAACTGCCGGATGAGAAGAAGTCCCGCTTTATGTCATCCTATGGGTTGGCGGCCTATGACGCGGCGGTGCTCACGTCGGAACAGTCGGCGGCGGACTTCTACGAGAATGTGGCCAAGGGCCGTGACGGCAAGCTTGCCGCAAATTGGGTGATCAACGAACTTTTTGGCCGCCTCAACAAGGAAGGCAAATCCGTTGAGACTTCGCCCCTTTCGGCAAACCAGATCGGCGGCATCGTCGACCTTATTTCGACGGGCACCATTTCCGGCAAAATCGCCAAGGATGTCTTTGAGATCGTCTGGACCGAGGGTGGTGATCCTGCACAAGTCGTGGAGGCGCGGGGCCTCAGGCAGGTGACTGACATGGTTGCCATTGAAAGGGCCGTGGACGAGATTGTCGCCGCAAACCCTGACAAGGTGGCGGCGGCCAAAGTCAAACCCAGTATGCTCGGATGGTTCGTGGGGCAGGTCATGAAATCAACCGGGGGCAAGGCCAATCCCCAGGCTGTCAATGATCTTCTCCGCAAAAAACTGGAAATAACCATTTAATTACAAATGCTTGTTAACCATTGGCAGGGTCTGAACAATCCGCTATAGTCCGTATGCTGATATTCAGCACACGGTATGAGTAGGGGAGTGGGGTCCAATGGCAAAGCCAATTAAAAAGGCGGCCAAGTCTAAATCTGTTTCCAAATCGGCAAAAAAGGCAACGCCTGCGAAATCAACTAAAGGACCGTCGGCGGCAGAAAAAAACCGCTTCACGCTTTATGGATTTGCCGGGTCGACCAATTCCTATACGGCGGCACTCATGCTGGCGTTGTGCCGTCATCCCTTCTCCTACATCCACGTGAGCTTGCGCGACGGTGCCCACAAGCAGGCCGACTATCTGGTGAAAAACCGCTATGGCCAGGTGCCAGCGCTGCGCGACGGGCAAGTGTTCCTGGCGCAGTCGGCAGCCATCCTGCTGCATCTCTCCGAGAGCCTTGGCAAATTCGACGGCAAGACGGCAATGGAAAAGGCCCGCATCCGGGAATGGCTGTTCTGGCAATGGGACAAGCTTGCCGTGCCGGTCTACCGCCTTCGGGCGAGGAACCGCGGGTTCCGGCAGTTCGGCGATGAAGTGCGTGTCATGTATGACACCGAGGCCAAGGCGGCGATTGCCATTTTGGAGCAGGAACTCACAAAGTCTGAATGGATCGCCGGTAAAAAGGTCACGGCAGCTGATGTCGGCATTTATGGCGTGTTGCGCTTTGCGTCCGACGCCAATGTTGATCTCTCGCACTACCCCCATGTCTCGGCGTGGAAGAAACGCATGGAATTGCTGCCGGGCTTTGCCGCACCTGAACAACTTTTGCCCATGGAAAGCCGACTGGTGTAAGACGCTTGATGAATCACTCTTACACCGGACCGTCACGTGCAGGAAAATGAGAAGAACAACGTCGTAACCATGCAGGACGGCGAAACGATCGACATCACTGATCTCGATCCAAGCCTGGTTCTTGTTGAACCGGGGGAGACCCGGCAGCAACGTCGGAACAAGCGCCGCAAAATCCAGTTTGGCGGGGCGTTGATTGGCCTGATGCTCGGGCTTGCAGGCCTTTTGGCGGGGCGAATGGGTCATATCTGGCCGCTGTTCGACGTGATCTCGCAGTTTGGCCTGCAATTCGTGATGATGGTGGCGGCTTTTGGCCTTGCATTTTTTCTGCCGCGCATGAAATCATTCTTCGGCACGGTGTTTTTCCTGCTGGCGATTCTGGCCTATGGCCTGTGGCCCCACGTGGTTTCGGTTCAGCCGCCACCGCAGAATTTCAGCCTGCCGACAGGTGAAAGAGCAATCCGCGTTGCCCATTTCAACATGTACCAGGGCAACGGCGATCTTGATGCCATCGCCAGCGAGATTGAGCGCCTTGATGCCGACATCATGACGCTCATTGAATTCACCGACGAAAAACTGCCGATTCTCGACCGGCTGCGGCTTGCTTATCCCTATCAGTTCTCGTGCCACCAGCAGCCGGCCTGCCACCTTGCCATCATTGCCAAGCATCCGATCAGCGCGCCGCTCGCCATAGGCACATGGGAGGGACCACCCTATATTGAGGCTCGCTTTGCGACACTGGGTGGATTGACTGTGATTGGCGTCCACACCACGCGTTTTCCGCAGTCGCGGGCGCAACTTCATCAGGTGACGACCCTGATCAAAAACATGCAGTCAGAACGCGGCAATGTCATTCTCATGGGCGATTTCAATGCGACTCCATTTTCGCGTGTCATTGACACGATCGTTGAGGGCGTTGGCTATACGCGCCAGACCAGCCTGCCGACATGGCCGACCAAGCTGGTGTTGCCGCAGCTGGCCATCGACCACATATTCACATCGGCGGGAATCCGTGCGCTGACTGATGAGCAAATCGGCAACGCCGCAGGTTCGGACCATTATCCGATCAGCATGACGCTCGCCGTGCCGGTTCAGTAGCTGAAGCCAGCGCATCGGGCGAGCAAATGGAATCGTTTGCGAAGCGGAAGATGCACCAGATTCAATTTCCGGTCGCGTTTCATCAGTTTGAATGCACCATTCAAAACTGATCGCGATCTAGGGTAAAGACCGTCTCACCGCAACGCGGTAAACGCTCCTTGAAGAAATTGCCAAGTGTTTGAAACACCGGGATTTCCGGTGGCTACGGAAGCCTTGCCACAAGCACCGCTTCAAAATCCCTTAAGCATCCCGTTTAAGCAGCTGTTTGATTGCGTGGGCCATTGTCTGTCGCAAGGGAGGCCTCGGTGGGCGTGGGTTTCCGGCATTGCCTAAAAATCCAGGCTTGCGCGACAAACAGAGGGACAGAACCATGATTTGGGATGCAATCAAAAACGACATCAACACCATGTCACTCGGCACCAGTGCCGATGATTTCCTGGCTGCGGGCATGCGCTATTGCCTTGGTCGTGGGGTCGAACAGAACTATGTGTCAGCGCACAAGTGGTTCAACATCGCCGCCCTCAAGG
>JANNFZ010000255.1:0-2271 GCA_031380375.1 Hyphomicrobiales bacterium | reverse complement strand
GGCGGCGCCAAGACCAAGCTCGATGCCCATGCCGCAATGCCTGGCACTGTGCCAAACCGTGATGTTTTCCGTGGCACGGGTGGGTCGGCCTATTTCGTCAAGCACCAGGACGTCACACCTGGTTCGGAAACAGTTTCCATTGAAGTCCGCAACGCTGTCACGGGCTGGGTGGTCGGGCGGACCACCCTGAAATTCGGCACGGACTATGACTTCGATTATGTGCAAGGTGTTGTCATCCTGCGCCAGCCCTTGAGTTCGTCGGATACGGCGGGCACCGAGAACTATCTCGTCACGGCTTATGAATACACCCCTGCTGCCCGCGACGTTGACGGTTATTCCGTGGCCGGTCGGGCCCAGCAATGGCTCGGCGACCATGTGCGCATTGGAGCAACAACGATCCGCGAAAAAACCGAAGGTGCCAACCAGACACTTTATGGTGCCGACATTCATGTGCGGAAATCGGAAGGCACATATCTGGAGGCCGAAGTTGCCCATTCGCAAGGCCCGGGCTTTGGCTCGACTTATTCCGCCGACGGAGGTCTGACCATTGACTCGAATGCTTCAGCTGGTGTTGCCAACAAATCGGCCAATGCTTACCGCGTGCAAGGCCAGGTGTCGCTGGCCGACATCAGCAACGGCGGAGCCGAAGGCAAGATCAAGGCCCGCTACGAACATTATGACAAGAACTTCTCGTCGCTTGATGTCGACGCCAAAGAGCGGCGCGATGTCTGGGGCGTCGAAGGTGATGTGGCACTCAACGGCCGGGTGAAAGCCGCCGCCAGTTTCAGCGAGGAAAAGACCGCCGCTTCCACCATAAATCGTCAGGCCTATGCCAAGATCAGCGCTCGCATCAGCGATGAAGTGACGGTCGAGCCCTATGGCAGCTACACTAAGAAAGAAAGTGCCGCGGTCAACGCCACGGACAACGGCAGCCGCGCCGATGTCGGCATCAAGGTGCTCTATGCCTGGAACGACGGCGAGCAGGCCTATGTCTTCGCCCAGAAAACCGTCGAACAGACAGGCTCAATCGATGGCGATGATCGCGTCGGTGTCGGCGGTTCATTCAGTTTGGCTGAAAACGTCAAGGCTGAAGTTGAAGTCAGCACCGGAACGCAAGGCATCGGTGCCAAGGCCCTGCTCGCCTATGAACCCACCGCCGACAGCCGCTATTATCTGGGCTACAAACTCGATCCCGCCCGCGACACAGCCAAGAACTGGCCTTTTGCGCTGGTTGGCGACGATGTCGGCACAATTGTTGCCGGTGCCCGCCACCGCTTCAACGAACAATGGTCGGCCTATGGCGAAAACAATTTCGATGTCTTTGGCGAACGCCTGTCACTGACGCAAGTCTACGGCGTGACCTACACGCCCGATGCGGCGTGGAGTGTCACGGCGGGTGGTGAGTTCGGACACGTCTTCGACAACACAATTAATTCCACGACGCTTTTGAAAAACCCGGACTTTGACCGCAAGGCCATTTCGCTGGCGCTTGACTACAAGAGCGAAGACGGCATCACCGGCCGCATTAAGGGCGAAGCCCGCTACGACAACAGCGAAGATGATGACAAGGACTTGCGCGCCTATCTCCTGCAGGCAAGCCTTGGCGTGAACATGTCGGATGATTGGCGGGCCCTTGCTACTTTTGACGGCGTCTTCACCGATGCCACTGACTCGACGCGCGAAGGCGATTATGCCGAAGGCTCGATTGGCTTTGCCTATCGCCCGGCAGAAGGCGATCGTTTCAATGCGCTCGCCAAATACACATTCCTCTATGACCTGCCGGGCATTGACCAGGCCAGTGTCGATGGCACCACGTCAAGTCCCGCCCAGCGCTCGCACATCTTCTCGGCTGATGTGAGCTATGACCTGACCCCGAAATTCACCATCGGCGGCAAATACGGTTTCCGCATCGGCGAAATCAAGGAACGCGGCGCAGGTTCCGATTGGGTGGACTCGCAAGTCCACCTCGCCGTGGCCCGCATGGATGTACACGTGGTCCATGAATGGGATCTGTTGCTCGAAGGCCGTGTGCTGTGGTCGCCGACGACGGAGGAAATGGATTTCGGTGCCGTCGCCGCAGTCTATCGCCACTTCGGCGACCATCTCAAGGCCGGCGTCGGTTACAATTTCGGTGTCTTCTCGGATGATTTGCGCGATCTCTCTGCCGATGACCACGGCGTGTTCCTCAATGTGATTGGGAAGTTCTGAGAAATGTCGCGACTGGGCGGAGTCGACTGGCTGGCTGTTGCCCCCTCTCCCGGCGCGTACAGC
>JANNFZ010000251.1:0-2830 GCA_031380375.1 Hyphomicrobiales bacterium | reverse complement strand
GAGGTCTCGGGGAAGACCAAGCTCGGTGGCCGTGGTTGGCCCACCCGCCGCCGCAATGAGCCTAGCCATCTCTGCCGGTTCCATCATCATGCGCAAGCATTGCTCCCGCAACTCCGGCCAGAGTGACGCAAGTCTTGCATTGAAAGACTTGGCACCAGCGAAATTGAGGCATTTTTTGGAAGCCTCGGCAAACATCATGGCACCAATGTCGGCCCCATAACGCCGCGCAAAACCGGTTTTGTCAATGCGCGTCGGCTTGACTTCCGGCGCACGCTCCAGGGCAAAGAGCTGTTTGTGCAGCCGCGCCATTGCAATCGATGCCACGCCAACCTGTTGGCCATGGGTGGAGCCTGGATGGGCATCGCCTGCGAACATGTCGATCCAGTGCGAAACCTGGTGTTCGCCCATCGAACCCGAATGCGACGACCCGATGATATTATTGCCAAAGCTTGCGAGCATGAGAACGCGATGCAGATAGCCATTGGCGGCAAGGTCACGGCGGGACAAGTCCCCCGCCGTTTTGCACATCAGTGCTTCGTCATCTTCCTCTTTGTACAGCGCAAAGGGCGTGTTGGTGTAGGGCGTGCCAAAAAGGCGGTGCGCGGCCCACCATTCGACCTGCGCCACCGGGCGGCACAGGCTGTCGCCAAGTCCTGCCGCTGAAAGCCAGGTTGGAGCCGCTGCACTGACGCCCAGATCAATGAAGACACCGCGTGGCGCGCGGGCAGCAAGGCTCGTCTTGTAGCCATTGGCAAGCGTCACCGAGGCAGTGCCAGCGCCATAGCCATTCATCGAGGCTGCGGTTGCAAAACTCGCGTAAGAACGCCCGTCCTTGAACATCGCGAATTTTACCGTGTCGGACAACGAACCCGATCCCACAACGACGCATGCCTCGCAGTGGCGGGTCTTTTCCTGCATGAGGGCGATTGTTGGTTCATCACAAGCCGTGTCGGCAGGGAAGACGATCTCATCCACGGCGGTCCAGGCGCGCAATTCCTTGGCCACCCGGCGCCCCATGGCCTCAACCGTATTGCCGTCAGAAACAACGGCAAGCTTGCGGCCCAAATTGAGCGGAGCAACCAGATCAGCCGCACCTCCTTCAAGGTTCTCCTCAATGCGAATGGTCCCGAGGGGAACACCGACGGCCTTGCCGGTTTCAGGATCGCGCCAGCGGCCAGCGACAACGTCACTGAGCAGCGTGTTCCAGTCGGTGCGGTGTTGGGTTTTCGTGGCGTTGGTGCTCATGGGCTCTGCCTTCGGGCAAAGTCCTGCATGCGGGCATTCCAACTGGAAAGCTTCGGCCACAGCTCTTCATACATCGACAAGAGCTCGGCATAGGCTTTCGCTTCTTTCGTCCGTGGACGGAATGTTTTTGACGGCTTGCCGGACATCGAGGCTGCGGCCTCGGAAACCGTTTTGAACCAGCCCGCCCCCTTGGCCGCCGCCATGGCTGCACCCAAAGCTGACGCCTCCGGTGTTTCCAGCCGCTTCACATCCCGGCCCGTGGCATCAGCGACAATCTGGCACCAAAGATCAGACTTCGAACCGCCGCCGACAATGGCATAGTGATCAATCGGTGACGTTGCTGCCGCCACGCGATTGGTCATCATGGCCTGCTCAAGTGCAATACCTTCCATCATGGCGCGATAGAGATCGGCTCGCGTGTGGCTGCCGGAAAGCCCGGCAATCACACCGCGCCCATCGGTGTCCCAATAAGGTGTCATGATGCCAGAAAAATATGGCAGCATGGTCAGCCCCCTTGAACCAATGGGAACAGCCTTTGCTTCAGCTTCCAGTGTCGCAAGGATTTTCGGATTCGTTGCCGGGCTCTGGTGGAACATGCGTTCGACGAGCCATGTCACGAGATAAGTGCCGGTGCGGATCGCTGTTTCAAAACTGTACCCCGTCTCTCCGACTGCGACGAGACTGCGAAACGACGGGTCAATGGCATAGGTTGCACCATAGCTGCCGGAGACCGCCGCCGTGCCGAGATTGTAGCAGGCACGGCCCTTGATGAATGTGTTGACACCAACGCCCGCACATTGTCCGTCCCCTCCGCCTGCAACCACAAGCGTTCCCGCTGCGAGGCCCGTGCGCTTGGCAACACTCGCAAGAACCTGTCCCATAACCTCGCCCGAGGCCACCAAGTCGGGCAATTGTTCGCGGGTAAGACGTGCCGCTTTCAACAAAATATCCGACCAGTCATAGGTCTTGGCATCGAGAATGCCCATGGGGCTTGCCGATGCGATCGAGGTTTTCCATTCGCCCGTCAGGAAATGCGTGAGAATGCCGTGGACCTCGGCGGTCTTGGCGGTCCTCGACCAGACCTTGGGCTCGTGTTTCGAAAGCCAGCGGCAGCGTGGCAGGCACGGTGTGATGTCACTTGGAATGCCGGAGATGGCATGGACCCGGTCGCGGCCAATCTCGGCGGCAATTTCCTTCACCTCGACATGGGCGCGCTCGTCGAGCCAGAGCGTACCGGGGCGAAGAACTTTGTCCTGCGCATCAAACTGGGCAAAGCTCTCACGCTGGTTTGAAATGGCCAGCCCCGCAACCCGCCCGGAGGAAATCTTTTGTGTCACCTGTTTCAGTGATTTGACCAACGCACCCGTCCAGTCTGAAACCTCCTGTTCAAACCAGCCCATCTTCGGGTTTGAGATGGGAATGGCGGCGCGGCCTTCGGCCACGACCCGCCCTTTGCGGTCAAAAGCGATGGCCTTGCAGGCCGTGGTTGATGAATCTATGCCAATGACAAGGTCGGGCTTCATGGTCTTGATGATAGCCGCTCGATCAGGCTCCGCAAGGTCTCCGCAGAAACTTGCGTCAGCTT
>JANNFZ010000243.1:0-2293 GCA_031380375.1 Hyphomicrobiales bacterium | reverse complement strand
CTCAAATGAACATAAGCCGGGCGCTTCGGGTCAAGACCCGCGATGACCTTCTCCCGCGACGGCACTTCAAGGCAAAGATGGTCATCGGTCGGTCTCCTGTCGCTGATTGGGAGAATGACCAGCCCAGAAGGCCCTTTTACGTGCTTCAGAACAAATGCCAGGCAACAACTTCGGTCTTTGCCTTGTTCAGTGCCAGAACGTTCTTGCCGCTCCCAAAGATAGGGATAGTGGAACACTGAGCCATTAGGCGGCGGCGCTGCTCTTGTCGCCTTTGGCAAGATAGGCCTCCATTTGCGACAACATTTCTTCTGCAAGATCGTCCGGTGTGTCTTCCAGCCGATAGGCGCGCCTGGATTTTCCCGCCTGCCGCAACTTCATGAACTCCTCCGTTGCCAGCAACACATAGCGGGGCTTGCTGTGATGGGTGATGGCGACGGGGGCTTTGCTGGCGGCATGGGTCACATCGCCGATGCGGCGGGAGAGGTCGCCTGTGGAAAAGGATTTCATGCCCCAAAAATACGCTAAATTCGATTTCTTTGCAATATGCGTATTTTACAGCAAATTCTCCGGCCCAAAGGAAGCGGGCAGCAATTCATCAAGGGTAAATGTGCGGATGAGTTTGCCTTCGTCTGTGCAACAGTGGATTTTCACGTCGGGTGCGGCAAACTCGCGGATCTTCTGGCGGCAACCGCCACACGGCGTGCATAGTGTATTGCCATTGCCCATGACCAACACCTCGGTCACGCGCTTTCCTCCGCCCATGATGAGCGCAGAGATGGCCGAGGGCTCAGCGCACCAGCCCTGCGGATAGGCGGCGTTCTCGATGTTGCAGCCGCCGAACACCCGGCCCTGTTCGTCGCGCACGGCAGCGCCGACAAAGAATTTCGAATAGGGCGCATGGGCCTTGCTGCGTGCCGCCAAAGCTGCCTCAACCAGATCTTTCATTATCTGTCTTTCGAATATGGAATGCCGGAGGCCTTGGGCGGAATGGATTTGCCGATAAAGCCTGCCAACAAAACCACAGTCATGACGTAAGGCAGCGCGTTGATGAACTGCACGGGGATTTGATGGCCGAAAACCGGAATGCCCTGCAACCGCGTGCCCATGGCCTGAAGATAGCCAAACAACAGGCAAGCCCACAATGCGGGCCAAGCGCGCCAGCCGGCAAAAATCAGCGCTGCCAGCGCCATGAAGCCACGGCCCGCCGTCATGTCACGAACGAAGCTTGCCGACAGCGACGTTGAGATAAAGGCACCAGCGATGCCGCAGAATACGCCGGCAATGATCACAGCCTGATAGCGCAGCATGGCGACCGAAATGCCCGCCGTATCGACGGCATGGGGATTTTCACCAACCGCCCTGAGGCGCAAGCCAAACCGCGTGCGGGCCAGCGCCCAGGCGGTGAGTGGTACCAAAGCAATGGCGAGATAGGTGAGAATCGAATGGCCGGAAATGACGCGGGCGATGTGGCCGATGAGCGGCACATCATAGAGTGCGGAAAAACCCGGCAGGTCGATTGGCATGAAACGGGCCGCTGCCTGCAGCGGCGGGGTGCGGCCCCCCTCCTTAAACCATTCATTGCCGAGCACCACGGCCAAGCCTGCCGCCAGCATGTTGATGGCAACCCCTGAGACGACCTGGTTGCCGCGCTGGTTGATGGCGGCATAGCCATGGACGAGTGCAAAAACCGTCGAGACGCCAATGGCAATGACAAGTGCAATCCACGGATTGCCAAAATACGATGCGGCTGAGGCAGCGGCGAAGGCTGCGGCCAGCATCTTGCCTTCAAGGCCGATATCAACAATGCCCGAGCGCTCCGACCACAGGCCTGCCAGACACGCAAGGATCAGCGGCACCGACAGGCGGATGGTGGAGGAAAGTGTTTCAGCACCGAGGAAAAGCTCGAGCATCAGTCCTCCACCTTGAAGAACAGGGCCTGGAGCCATGGCCGGAAGGTTTGCTCAAGCGCGCCCATGAAAAGGATGACGAGACCTTGTATGACCACGATCATGTCGTGGTTGATCTCGGGCTTGGCAAATGAGAGCTCGGTACCGCCCTGATAGAGAAGGCCAAACAACAATGCCGCCAGCACAATGCCGACGGGATGCGAGCGGCCCATGAGGGCAACCGCAATGCCCACAAAGCCCGCCCCTTGCACATATTCAAGAACCAGCCGGTGCTGCGCGCCCAAAACTTCATTGACGGCGACAAGGCCCGCAAGGCCGCCCGATATGGCCATGGTGACCATGATGATGCGGTCGGGCCGGATGCCGGCATAGACGGCGGCATCGGT
>JANNFZ010000186.1:0-1989 GCA_031380375.1 Hyphomicrobiales bacterium | reverse complement strand
GCAATGCGGCATGGGCCTGGCTTCGGCAAAACTCACGCACTTCTTCCCTGCTGAGGGAGTGATTATCTGGACTGTGACGCCGCGCAATAAATTGTTTGATTGCGGGTTGCTCCATGACTTCCATTGCGAACATTGTTGCCTCTGTCACTGCATCCAGATCGCGCAAATCGCCAAAATAATTGGGCCGCACGCGGGGTGGCAGTGCGGGATTTGCGCCATTCAACAATACTTCACCACGTGAATGTGGGCGAATTTGCCCCAAGTTCACGGTGCAACCGTTGCCACCTGGAACGCTGTCTACGCCTTCCTCAATGCCGGCGCCGCAAACAAGGAAAAACTGGCAGTCGGGCAATTCCTCTGATCGGTCACCCCACCAGAACGCTCCTCCCTCGATGAGATTTGATGTCGCTGGCCCGGACTTGAAGAGAAGATACTCCAGTCCCGCCAGGGCTTTCCAATGCCATTTTTTGTAACGGTCATAGCTGTGTGGACCGTTGAGCTGGTAGACCAGTGACATCTCGATGTGATCTTGAAAGTTTTGACCTACCCCAGGCAGATCATGCAGTACTTTGACCCCGTGGCCAGCCAAGTAGGCGCTTGGCCCAATTCCTGAAAGCATCAGAAGCTTTGGCGTCGCAATGGCTCCTGAAGAGAGGATGACTTCTTGTCGGGCACGCAGTGTTTGAATGCGGCCTTGATGTATGTATTCCACCCCTACAGCGCGACCATTCTCGATCAACACCCGCGTAACTGTTGCGCCAGTTGTCAGGTGTAAATTTTTGCGGCGAAGGGCTGGATGAATGTAGGCAACTGCAGACGATGATCGCCTGGGACCTCGGGCCGTGATTTGATAGAGACCCGTTCCAGCCTGGCTACCTGAATTGAAATCGGGATTGAGCGGAAGCCCCTGCTGTTGGCAAGCTTGTAGCCATGCGCGGGTCAATGGGTGGATCTTGTCGATGTCAGAGACTTTCAGTGGACCACCAATGCCATGCGCTTCATTGGCGAACCGATTGTTGTCTTCTGACAAGCGAAAGAATGGCAAGACATCCTTGTAGCTCCAACCGGCTGCGCCTTGCTTTTCCCACGCGTCGTAGTCTTGTGGATTGCCACGCATGTAGATCATGGCGTTCACAGAACTGCCGCCGCCAAGGACCGATGCTTGCACCATTGTGGGGTTGTCAGTGCGTGCTTGCTCGGCGTTAGGCTCCCAAGGCAAACGCTTGAGCAGGGGGCCTTGCGCGGTTTTATAATACGCTCCTGGGATATGAATCCATGGACTGCAATCACGGGGGCCTTCTTCCAACAAAGCCACATCGCAGGCGGCATTCTCGGAAAGTCGTGCGGCGACCACGCATCCGGTCGAACCGCCTCCAACAACAATGTAGTCAACGCTTTTCAATGTTGCTTCCTCTCTGGGGCGTTAATTTGACCATTTGCAGCGCCGCACTTCCACAGAATTTACAAAGCTTTGCGAGTTCAACCAATTGCGCGCCTGGTCACAAATTGAAGCAATCCGACGCACTGTATTTTCGCAGTTGCGCAATCTTGCGCAAGTGTCGTCATGCCTTATAACTTCAAAAAGACAACACATACACGGCCTTCAAGCTGCTCCAATCTGAGAGAGAATCATAGCAATGAAACAGCATAAATTGATCTACCATGGTCTAGTCTCGCGCTTTTCGACTTTGGCTATTGATCTCGAAATTATGCAGGTTACTGGCTTTGATGGGTTTGAAATTTCGGCCGCAAAGATGCGCGATGTGCTTGCGGCCGGCTTTAGCGAAAAAGAATTGACGCTACAGTTGGCGCAGGTTGATATCCCCGGCATTGGTTTTCTTCTCGACATTGAAAGGCAATCTGGCGATCAAGGGAATTTGCGGGATGAAGCGATGGACCTATTCCGGCTAGCAAAAATGGCGGGTGCCAAAGGAGTGCAAGTTCTTACAGGCCCCGTTCAAGTAAAAGCTGTCGAGGCTTTTGCAGCTG
>JANNFZ010000102.1:0-4726 GCA_031380375.1 Hyphomicrobiales bacterium | reverse complement strand
GGGGACCAAAGTCATGGGCCATTTCGCGGGTCAGCGAGGCAAGTGCCGCCTTCGACGTGGAGTAAGCAGCCCCCGCAAAGGGATGAACCTTGGTGCCGGCAATTGACGTGACGTTGACGACGGCACCCCTCGCGGTTTTCAGTTCTTCCAAAAGCCCCCGCGCCAACATGATGGGCGCAAAGAAATTGATCTGGAACACTGTTTTCCAGTCACTTTCGGCGGTCTCCAGAGAATTCATGCGGGCACCTTCGGCAAGCTTTGGGCTGATGGCGGCATTGTTGACCAGCGCATCCAGCCTGCCGCCATGGGCCACAAGTTTCTCGCGCATGATGGTGATGGCCTTGTGGGTGTCATCCGAAGAAGCGAGATCAACGACAATATGGTCCTCGGGGCCTGCGTCCCACGGACAGTCCTCCGGAAAAGGATGGCGCGAACAGGTGATGACCCGCCATCCCGCCGTCGAGAAGCGTTTGGCGGTGGCGTGGCCGATGCCGCGGGAGGCCCCGGTAAGGATTATGGTCTCGCGGATGTCAGTCACGTTCTTTGAGCTGACCTGTTATGTATTTGTGGAGAACGGAATTGACAAGGGTTTGATAAGGAATACCCTGCTGCTCCGACATAAATTTGAGTTGGTCAATGGTCATGTTCATCATGCGAATGGTCACTGGTTTTTTTGTCAGGGACCGTTTTGCGGATTTCTGAAGTTCCTTATTTCGCGCTTTGAAATCAGCAACCGGAGCATAGGCGCCTGCTTCAAGGTCCTTTTCAGCCTGCAACTCATCTTCATCAAGCTGCACATCGACATGAACCCGGCGGCGCGAAGACTTGTCAGCTTTGTCCACCTTGCACTCCATAGATTTGCCGGTACTTCCGGCTGGGAAAAATTGTCTTTAAAAACTTGGTTCGCCCATCCGTGACATATGGCACCGCATAGACATCATCGCGCAAACTGACGACCAGGATCCGTTGATGTTCCCGCCCTTCACCGGTGTGCTGGACATCTGCGAGCAATTTGCCTTCTTCCAAGGCCCGCAACACCATCGGAAAATCCACCCCGCGCAGCACCATAAGTTTGCGGTTCTTGTCCTGGTTCCAGATAAACCTTTCAGGCATTCGAGACGGTAGCACCACCTATTTACAATGTCAATACGCTGTATTTACGGATATAGCCTCGCCTTGGTCCATGCGCCATCAGGCTTTTCCCGCCGGAACACAACCCGGTCATGCAGGCGGAACGGCCTGTCGTGCCAGAACTCGATGGCCAGCGGCAACACGCGAAAGCCTGACCAATGCGGCGGGCGCGGCACGTCGCCCAGGCCAAAGCGCGCGGTTTGCATGGCGACCGCCGTTTCCAGTTCAAAGCTTGCGCTGAGCGGCCTTGACTGTTGCGAAGCCCAAGCACCAATACGGCTGGCGCGGGCCCGTGTTTTGAAATAGGCGTCGGCTTCGGCGTCTGTAACCTTTTCCGTGAGGCCCCGGACCCTGACCTGGCGGCGCAGCGATTTCCAGTGGAATAGCAGAGCCGCCTTTTTGGTGGCCAGTATTTCCTGGCCCTTTTGGCTTTCGAAATTGGTGTAAAAGACGAAACCCTTTTCGTCAAAGTCCTTCATCAGCACCATGCGGGCATTGGGCAAGCCATCATCATCGACCGTTGCCAGCGCCATGGCATTGGGGTTATTGGGCTCGGACTTCTTGGCGTCTTCCATCCACTCAGCGAACAGGCCAAAGGGATCCTTGCGCTCGGTGAAGCCCAAGGCAGCAGTCAGTGTAGCGATGTGGGAGAGGCTCATGAATACACTCTACGCAAGGTCGTGGCCGCCGGGAAGCGCCGGATACTGAAAATCCATTGAGGCCAGCGGGGATTCCCAGTGGAAAATTCGTGCTGCTTGTGCCAAGAGCAAGTCAAGGGACCTATTTTTACACGGTGCGAAATAAATCATGAACAATAACAAGGGCTTCATGACGGGCAAACGGGGCCTGATCATGGGCGTTGCCAACAACCGCTCGATTGCCTGGGGCATCGCCAAGGCCTGCGCGCAACAGGGTGCGGAACTTGCTTTCACCTATCAGGGCGATGCCTTGAAAAAGCGCGTTGAACCATTGGCCGCCGAAGTCGGCTCCAAGATCGTCCTGCCCTGCGATGTCAGCGACATGGCGTCGATTGATGCAACATTCGAAACCCTGAAGACCGCCTGGGGCAGTCTTGATTTCGTCGTGCATGCCATCGCCTTTTCGGACAAGGACGAACTTGACGGGCGCTATGTCGACACGAGCCCGGAGAACTTCACCAAGTCGCTGTTCATCTCCTGCTACAGTTTCACCGCGGTGGCGCAACGCGCCGAAAAGCTGATGACCAACGGCGGATCGCTCCTGACACTCACCTATTATGGTGCCGAAAAATGGATGCCGCACTACAATGTCATGGGTGTTGCGAAGGCAGCCCTCGAAGCATCGGTGCGCTACATGGCCGCCGACCTTGGCGTGCAGAACATTCGCGTCAATGCCATTTCCGCAGGGCCGATCAAGACGCTCGCCTCGTCCGGCGTCAGTGACTTCCGTTACATCCTGCGCTGGAATGAAAACAATTCGCCGCTGCGCCGTGTCGTCACCATCGAGGAAGTCGGTGATGCCGGCATGTATTTCCTGTCGGACCTCTCACGCGGTGTGACCGGCGAAATCCACCATGTCGACTCAGGCTACCATATCGTCGGCATGAAACACCCCGACGCACCTGACATGACGGTGGAAAAGAAAGATGCCTGAAGCGGGTCCGCCGCTTCTGCCGCCGTTTGACGGCTTTGCCGATCACGCCTAATCAAGGCGCATGTCGCACAATACTTTCGGCCACCTGTTTCGTGTCACGACCTTTGGCGAAAGCCACGGCCCGGCCATTGGTGCCATTGTCGATGGCTGCCCGCCCGGGCTTTCGCTGACGGCGGCTGAAATCCAGGTCTATCTCGACAAACGGAGACCCGGACAATCGCGTTTCACCACGCAGCGCCGCGAAGCCGATGAAGTGAAAATCCTCTCCGGCGTGTTCGAGGATGAACGCACCAATGGTCCCCGCACCACCGGCACGCCGATCATGCTGCACATCGAAAACACCGACCAGCGCTCGAAAGACTATGGCGAGATCCGTGATACCTACCGGCCAGGCCATGCCGATTTCACCTATGACGCCAAATATGGTTTTCGCGATTACCGGGGCGGCGGGCGGTCTTCGGCACGGGAAACCGCATCACGCGTTGCGGCAGGTGCCATCGCCCGCAAAATCATTCCGGGGGTAAGCATTCGCGGTGCCCTCGTGCAGATGGGTCCGCATAAAGTGGACGCCAAGAACTGGGACTGGGGCGAAGTCGACAACAATCCCTTTTTCTGTCCCGATGCCATGGCGGCCAAGGCCTGGGAAAGCTATCTCGACGGCGTGCGCAAGGCCGGTTCATCCTGCGGTGCGGTCGTCGAAATCACCGCCTCTGGCGTTCCAGCCGGATGGGGTGCGCCCATTTATGGCAAGCTCGACAGCGAACTCGCCTCCGCCATGATGAGCATCAATGCCGTCAAGGGCGTGGAAATCGGTGCCGGCTTTGCGGCGGCGGCGTTTTCCGGCGAAGACAATGCCGACCAGATCCGCATGCGTCATGGCAAGCCGGAGTTTTTGTCCAATCATGCCGGCGGCGTGCTCGGCGGCATTTCCACCGGGCAGGACGTTGTGGTGCGTTTTGCCGTGAAGCCAACCTCGTCGATCCTGACGCCGCGGCAGACCATCACAAAATCGGGCATCGAGTCCGACATCAGCACCAAAGGCCGCCATGACCCTTGCGTCGGCATCCGTGCCGTGCCCGTCGGTGAAGCCATGATAGCGATTGTGCTCGCCGACCAATTCCTCCGCCATCGCGGGCAAGTGGGCTGAGCTACAGGAAATGCTCCCTGATTTCGATCATCGACGGAATTTGTCACCCGGCGTTCACTCCGCAACGTGGTCAGAAATTGTTTTACGCTTTGGCTACAATAATACGAGAAAACAAATGCTTGAAGGCATATTGAAACTCGCCAAGATGTTGAAAGATGCTGGGTGCAGGGCCTTGTATCTCAATGGCAGTTTCATTTGCCAAAAACGTTTTCCTGGGGACTATGATGCTTGCTGGGACGCAACCGGAGTGGATACGGAGAAAATTAATCCAATACTGCTTGATTTCAGCGACAATGGCCTTGCGTGTTCGCGCAAAGAGTTTGGTGGGGATATCAGGCCCGATTTGGCAACCCTCACGGAAAGTATTATGCCCTATCTCACATTCTTCCAGACGGACAAAAGGGGCCATAGGAAGGGTATTGTGAAAATCAGATTGCAGGAGGATGACCTTGAGTGAAATCCATGTTCAAGCGACCCGGCGCCAATTGTTACTGCTGAAGCAGGCCCTGCGCAAAGCTCAACTTGCTACCGATCAGAAAGACCTGATCGTCAAGGCACATGTTGCCGCATTGAAGCGGGACATTGCAAAACTTCGAGCCGAACTCGTTGGCGCTTCCATTCCGAAATCAAAATCTGGTTTGAAATATGCGCCTCGACGAGTGCGCCCGCGTCATGTTGAAAAACGTAAAGGTGTCTCTGCAGCATGAGTGCTATTGGCCATGTTCGCCCACCTTTGGTTTCGCGTGTTGGCGAATAGCCGCAATCAGGAACTCCTTGTTTCCGTCTCCACCTGTGATGGGTGACGGTGTGATGCCC
>JANNFZ010000071.1:0-2998 GCA_031380375.1 Hyphomicrobiales bacterium | reverse complement strand
CTGTCCAAACTGGCGGATGGCCTCGAAGAACGGCAGGCCTTCTATGTCGCCAACCGTGCCGCCGATTTCCACCAGAACAAAATCAAAGCCGTCGTTTTCGGATTTGATGAAATCCTTGATGGCGTCGGTCACATGGGGAATGACCTGCACCGTTCCGCCCAGAAAATCACCCCGCCGCTCCTTGGCGATGATGTCCTGGTAGATGCGCCCCGTGGTGATGTTGTCGAGCTTGTTGGCGTGGCGGCCTGTAAAACGCTCATAATGGCCAAGATCAAGATCGGTCTCGGCGCCGTCATCGGTGACAAAGACCTCGCCGTGCTGCAGCGGGCTCATGGTGCCCGGGTCAACATTGAGATAGGGATCAAGCTTGCGCAGCCGCACCTTGAAACCACGGGCCTGCAACAGGGCACCCAGTGCCGCTGAAGCCAATCCCTTGCCAAGTGAGGAAACCACGCCGCCGGTAATGAAGATATATCGCGCCATGGGGCCCAATCCTAACCCGCCCTGCTCCCGATTCGAAGCACGGAATTTTTTATGCTGAATTCAGATGTGGAGGATCGTGAAACAGTGGTGTTTCACGGCGAAAGACTATTGGTTGGTTGGCACCGCGGGCTCTTGGCCCAGGTTTGGCAGAACAGCCTCACCGGTGGCCGGAGCCGGCGTTGCCCCGCTTTGTGTTTCAGTGGGTGTGGTGGAATCAAAGGCCGATGACGTCGTGGACTTGCCGCGGATCGCCAACACACTGAGCGCCATCGATGTCACAAAAAACGAAACCGCCAGGAATGCCGTGACGCGGGTCAGCGCACTGCCGACGCCACGCGCCGAAAAAATGCTGCCCATTCCGCCATTGCCGCCACCGCCGCCAATGCCAAGGGCACCACCTTCAGACCTTTGAACGAGGATCAGGCCCACGAGGCCAATGGCAATGATGAGGTGGATGACGAGCAGTACGGATTGCATGATGTTTTCCAGTGGCGTTGCGGGGGCCTTTAACCACTATTTGGGGGTCACGCAACCGCCGCGCAAGGATCAAGGCTCGTCCTTGTAGCTGTAGCGGAAGGTGCAACAGGCTGCCCCCTCCATGATGGTCTGTTTCCGCTCGAGTTTGAGCCTCGGGTCATAGCCTTCGCAGAAACTGCCATCGCGATTACAGGACAGCAAATGGCCAATCTTGCCCAGCCCCATGTCCTTGTAGGTTTCGGCATAGCGGCAGCGTGTGACATTGAAGTCAAAACGCTGGTCGGTTGCCTCCAGCACATCGATCTCGAGGGAACCGCCCGTCGTCCAAAGTTCAAAGAGCTTGACGAAATCGGCCATGGAAGGTGCCCCACCCGGGGCTTTGGCGGCAAACGCCTTGCCCTCGTTGATGGCGGCTTTTCGAATGGCGGCGTCGAGAATCCGCGCTGCCCTGTCCTCGCCGATTTCCGCAACCATTTCCGCATAGATCGGGCCAATCACTTCGGCCTGGAGTTTGCGCTTCGTCAGGGTCGGAAGTTCATCCACCATCGCAGCCCCTACATGTAAGTCTTTATGATGCCAATGAAATCTGATGCTTTCAAGCTGGCACCACCGACCAGTGCACCATTGACGTTGGCAGCTGCCATCAGTTCAACGGCGTTGGATGGCTTCACAGATCCACCATAGAGAATGCGGGTTTTCGCCCCCTCCTCACCCATGACTTTTTGCAATTCTGCCCGGATATGGCTGTGCGCTTCGGCCACCTCGGCAGTTGTCGGCGTCAGGCCCGTGCCTATGGCCCAGACAGGTTCATAGGCGACGACCGTGTTGGTGGCGTTGGCCCCTTCCGGAACCGAGCCCTTGATCTGGCTGGTGAGCACACCAAGGGTTTTGCCGCCCTTGCGCTCGTCCAGAGTCTCGCCGATGCAAATGACCGCGACAAGACCGGATTTATGCGCGGCCTTGGCCTTGGCCGCCACTTCGGCATCGGTTTCCTTGTGGTTGGTGCGGCGCTCGGAATGTCCGACAATAACCATGGTGGCACCGGCATCCTTCAACATGTCGGCGGAGACATCCCCGGTATGGGCGCCACTGGCGGCGGCATGGCAATCCTGGCCGCCGACGCGGATCTTCGATCCCTTCACCACGCCCTTGACCCGGCGCAGCAAAGTGGCGGGCGGGCAGACCAGCACATCACACTTGAGCTTCACGCCCTTCAGCATGGCCGCCAAAAGCCGCGGTTCACGCAAGGCCGCCGTTGTGCCGTTCATTTTCCAGTTACCCGCGACCAGTGCGCGAATGGCGGTTGCCGACATCGTTCCAATACCCTGCTTGAGTTTCCCTTTGCGGAGCGTCATAGCAGCGTCATCTCGCGCTTGCGAGAGCAAATGCCACTGCCTAAGATACTGGAATAAACCGGCCGCTACGGCCGTGGAAGGAATGAGAATGATTGGTGCTTTCCGTCGCGTCGGCAAAAGTTGGGTTTCGAAAGTGTTTCTGGCCCTCATCATCTCGAGTTTCGCGGTGTGGGGCATTGCCGACGTGTTTCGCGGTTTTGCGGCACAAGACCTTGTGACGGTTGGAAACGTCCGCGTTGGCAGCGAACAGTACCGCCGCGACCTCAATGCCGAACTGGGTCGCTACACCCAACAGACGGGAACACCGTTCACGTTGGAGCAAGCCCGCGCCATCGGCCTTGACCAGCAGGTTTTTGACCGTCTCGTCAATGCGGCGGTTCTGGACGACAAGGCCATCGACATGGGCCTTGTCATTGCCGACAGCCAGATCGCCAACGAAATGGCGTCCGAGCCCCGGTTCCAGGGCGCCGGAGGCAAATTTGATCCCACCCTGTTTCGTGCCGCGCTGTTGAAGGCTGGCCTGACCGAAAATGGCTTTCTCTCGAGCGAAAAGACCAATCGCTTGCGTCTGGCGCTCAGCAATGTCGCATCGAGTGACGTGAAACTGCCGCGCACGCTGGTGGAAGCCCTGCTCCGCTACCGCAATGAAACGCGCGATGGCCGCTATTTCACCTTCACCGTCA
>JANNFZ010000062.1:0-7886 GCA_031380375.1 Hyphomicrobiales bacterium | reverse complement strand
GGTATCGGCAGAGCCTCCGCTGCTGCTGGTCTGCGTCCATCGCAAAAACCCTTCCGTGGCCGCCATCACCCAGAATGGCCGCTTCGCCGTCAATATCCTGTCGGAGCAGCAGGCTGACGTGGCCCGCGTGTTTTCGGGCCGTCCGGTGGAAGGCCAGCCCTATGACTTCAGCCGCCATGACTGGCGGGAAGGGGAGCTTGGCATGCCGCTTCTCGAAGCGGCGGCGGCCCATTTCGTGTGCGAAACCGACACCATCCATGATGCCGGCACGCATCGCATTTTTATCGGCCGCGTCATCTCCGCCCGGCGCGGCGAGGCTTCGGCACTTGTTTATGCCAACCGCAACTTTGGCCGCATGGCCGGGCTCCAGGAACAACCATGATCAGAACCGGCGAACAATACCGCGACTCTCTGCGTGACGACCGCGAAGTCTGGATCAATGGTGAGCGTGTGAAGGACGTAACCCACCATCCCGCCTTCAAGCCGGTCGTCGATATCCGCGCCCGCATCTATGACATGCAGCACGAGCCCGCGACGCAAAGCCTGATGACCTATGAGGAGGGCGGTGAGCGCCACGCCATCGGCAATCAACTGCCCTATATCGCCGAACACTGGACGGCCAAGCGCAAGGCCGTGGACGCCGTGATGTTTGATATTGGTGGCGTCGTCACCCGCGTCGGCGACGAGACGGTTGGTGAAATGTGGTCGCTGTGGGACGGCAAGGACATCTTGAACGAGATTGATCCGCGCTTTTCGCAGAACATCGAACGACATATCCACAGCGTGATTGCCCGCGATCCCTTCCATGTCTCGGCCAATACCGATCCCAAGGGCGACCGTTCGAAACGCCCCCAGGACCAGGACCCGGACATGCTGGTGCATGTGGTGAAGGAAACCGGCGAAGGCATTGTCATTCGCGGTGCCAAATATGAAACCGCCGCAGCCTACGCCAACCAGGCGTTTCTCAAACCCACCATCGCCAATTGGGGTGATGCGAAAATGTCGGACTATGCAGTGGGCTGCATCGTCAAAATGAATGCGCCCGGTGTAAGGCACATCTGCCGCACCGGCTTTGCCGGCAGGGCTCCGGCGCGCGATTATCCGCTGTCCAACAAGTTTGACGAAATCGACACGCTGATGATCCTCGACAATGTGCTGATCCCCTGGGAGGACGTGCTGTTCTACCAGCACACCAGGGCCACGGCCTTCATTCGCCAGACGCTGCACCGCTATTCTGCTTTTCCCTACATCCAGCGCACCCTTTCCTATGCCGATCTCATCATCGGTGCGGCGTTGTGGAATGCCAGGCAAACCGGCCTCGACAAGCAGCAGGCCGTGCAGGAAAAATTGTCCGAACTTGCGATCTGGCGCGAAGGCATCAATGCCCATCTCACGGCGTCTGTCACCATGGGCGAGAAGTCCCCCAATGGCTTGCTCATGCCGAACCAGTCATTGCTTATGGCGGGTCGTTGCCATGCGCTGAACAACCTGCCGCGCATGATGCACATCGCCCGCGAGTTGTGTGGCGGCCAGATCTGCGTGACGCCGGATGCTGCCATGTTTGAAAATCCGGAAACGCGGCCGTGGATGGAAAAATTTTACACCGTCAATGATGAATGGCTGGCCGAGGACCGCCGCAAGCTTCTGGCGCTGGGCCGCGATCTTTTGAATTCCGACTATGCCGGCCACCGCCTGACCTTCCAGCTTTTCGCGCAAGCACCACCATTTGCGCAATCAGCAGCCGTCTATCGGACTTTCGATTGGGACCAGACCTTGCGTTTTGCGCAAAAGGCTGGCGGCATGTCGGACCGCATCTGGGGTGCGACGCGGCAGGCAGCGGAGTGACGACTTGTAACTTGTCGCGTTACATGTTACAGGTGTTTGGATGATTAAGTCCTTCCACCACAAGGGACTCCGCCTGCTTTACGAGAGCGATGACGGAAAGCATTTGCCGCCAGACATGCTGGTCCGCATCGGCAAAATTTTGTTGGCACTTGGCGATGCGGGCAGAGTCGAGGAACTCGACCTGCCGACTTACAAATTGCATGCCTTGAAGGGTAGCCTTCGCGGTTTCTGGTCGATAACCGTGCGCGCCAACTGGCGTGTCGTTTTTAGATTCGAGGGAGGCAACGCTTTCGATGTGGAATTTGTTGATTATCACTAGGAGTGAATAGAATGGAAATGTACAATCCCCCCCATCCAGGTACGATGATAAAAGATGAACTTGTCGAGCTCGGCGTGACTGTCGCTGAAGCTGCAAAGAGTCTTGGTGTTACGCGCCAACAACTCTATCGGGTGATGCGCGGCGAAAGCAACATAACCGCTGACATGGCGTGGAGGTTGGGACAGGCTATCGGTGGCAGCGCAAGACTTTGGTTGAGCATGCAAACCACCTATGATCTTGCGCAAATCAGATTGCGCAAGAAGCAACCCAAAGTGCGGAAAATTGAGCGGAAAGCCGCCTGAGCCATGACCGCCCACAAGCGCATCCGTCCCTTCAACACCCGTGACACTTACCCAGAGCAGAAGCTCGACAATGACCTCTGCCAGGCCGTGGTGGCGCGCGGCACGATGGTGTTTGTGCGGGGCCAGGTGAGCCAGGATCTCGACAGCCGCGAGAGCCTGCATGTCGGCGACGCAACAGCCCAGACCGCCAAGACCATGGCCAACATCAAATTGCTGCTGCAAGAATCAGGCGGCCACATGGACCACATCTGCCGCATCGTCGTCTATCTGACTGACGTGCGCTACCGCCAGGATGTTTATCGCGAGATGGGCAAATGGCTGAAGGGCGTCTTCCCGGTTTCCACGGGCCTCGTCATCACGGCTCTTGCGCGGCCCGAGTGGCTGGTGGAGATTGAGGTGACTGCTGTCATTCCGGACTAGGACGCCATGACTTTTTCAATTGCCGGCCGCTGCGCAAAGTCCGCTGCCTTTGGCGTCGCCATTGCAACATCGTCAATTGCCGTCGGTGCCCGCTGCCCCCATGCCCGCGCCGGTGTTGGCGCAGCGGCAACCCAGAACATCACCGATCCAAATCTCGGTCCCTTGCTGCTTGACCTGATGGGCGAAGGACTGAGTGCAAGTGATTCAATTCAAACCCTGATCCGCAACCGACCGCATGTTGAATTTCGCCAGCTTACCGCCGTTGATGCTCAGGGGCGCAGCGCCAGTTTCTCGGGGAAACATATCCTTGGCATTCATGCTGTCTCTGAAAAACCTGACTGTGTGGCCGCCGGAAATCTTCTGAAATCGCAAGGCTTGCCAAGTGTGATGACGGCCAGCTTCGCCGCCAATGCCGGCCAACATTTGGCCGAGCGTTTGTTGCGCGCCCTTGAAGCAGGGTTCGCTCAGGGTGGCGAAGAAGGCCCGGTGCATTCCGCCGCATTGCTCGTGCATCACACCACGGCTTTTCCGCTCGTGTCATTGCGCGTCGATTGGGATGATGACGATCCAATCGCCAAATTGCGCAGGCTGTGGAATGACTACCAACCGCAAATGGCCGCCTACCTCCAGCGGGCCATCGACCCCAGCATCGCACCAAGCTATGGCGTGCCGGGCGACCCATGAAAACCCTTTTGCTCAAGCACGCCAAGGTGCTCGTGACCATGGATGGCAATCGCCGCGAATTGCCCGGCGGTTCGGTGCTGTTGCGCGGCAATCGCATTGCCAGCATTCACGCCACGAACGATGTCCTGCCCGAGGCTGATCAAGCAATTGACTGTGCGGGTCATGTGGTCCTGCCCGGCCTCATCAACACCCACCATCACATGTACCAGTCGTTGACCCGTGCCGTGCCAGCGGCACAGGATGCCGATCTCTTCACCTGGTTGAAAACGCTCTATCCGATATGGGCGCGGCTCACGCCGGAGATGATCCGCGTCTCGACGAAAACCGCCATGGCCGAACTCATCCTCTCGGGCTGCACCACGTCGAGCGATCATCTCTACATCTATCCCAATGGCTGCCGCCTTGATGATTCAATCGAAGCCGCAGTTGAAATCGGCATGCGCTTTCATGCGGCCCGTGGTGCCATGAGTGTCGGTGAAAGCAAGGGCGGTCTTCCGCCTGATCGCGTCGTCGAGGATGAAGGTGCCATTCTGAAGGACATGCAGCGCCTCGTCGAAGCCTATCATGATCCATCCGATTGCAGTATGTGCCGCATGGTGCTCGCACCCTGTTCACCCTTTTCGGTCAGCACCGACCTGATGGCGGAAACGGCAAAACTTGCCCGGCTCCATGGCGTGTCGCTTCATACCCATTTGGCCGAGAACAATGACGACGTGGCCTACAGCCTCGAAAAATTCGGCCGAACCCCTGCCCAATATGCCGAGGATTTCGGTTGGACCGGGCCCGATGTCTGGCATGCCCATTGCGTGAAGCTTGACGACGACGGCATTGATCGTTTCGCCCGCAGTGGCACCGGCGTTGCCCATTGCCCCTGTTCCAACATGCGGCTTGCCTCTGGCATCGCACCGGTGCGGAAGATGCGCGACCGGGGTGTCAATGTCGGCCTTGGGGTCGATGGTTCTGCCTCAAACGATGGTGCCCATATGCTGGGTGAAGCGCGGCAGGCGATGTTGTTGCAACGCGTGGGCTTTGGTCCGGCGGCCCTGTCGGCGCGCCAGGCACTTGAAATGGCAACGCGCGGCGGTGCCGCCGTGTTGAACCGAAAAGACATTGGCCATCTTGCAGCCGGCATGGCCGCCGATGTTGTTGCGTTCAATGTCGAAGGCCTTGACCATGCAGGAGCACTGCATGATCCTGTCGCGGCCCTTGTTTTTGCCAGTCCGACCCGTGCCGCACTCTCCGTCATCAACGGAAAAGTCATCGTCAGGGATGGTGAATTGCAAACGCTTGATGTCGGCCAGTTGGTGCAGCATCACAACAGGCTCGCTGCCAAACTCATGAATGGCGAATGACTCACGTCGCTGTTGCGAGACGCTCCTTCACAATCGCCAGTGTTTCCGCCATCGGCCGCCGCCACCAGTTTGCGGCTGAAAAAACCTCTGTCTCAACAAACCCGTCATAGCCCGCAGCTTCCACAGCCTGGCGAAGTCCAGGCACGTCAATGATGCCGTCACCCATCATGCCACGGTCGTTGAGCACATCAGTTGTCGGCACCAGCCAATCGCAGACATGAAAACTGAAAATGCGCCGTGAGTTTCCCGCCCTTGCGATCTGCGCTTTCACATCCGGGTCCCACCAGACATGATAGACATCAATGCACGTGCCAAGCCACGGATCAGCCACATCGCCTTCGATCTCGTCACACCATGACAACGCCTCGGCCAGAAGTGTCAAGCAACTCCGCTCCGCCGCATACACAGGATGCAGCGGCTCCAGCGCAATCCGCACACCACAGGATTTCCCATGGGCCAGCAATTCCGCTGTCGCTTCCTTCACCTGCGCGCGCGCCGCCCCCATGTCCCTGGAGCCAGAAGGCAATCCGCCGACAACCATCACGAAATCCCGGGCACCCAAAACTGCTGCATCGCTGATGGCACGCTTGTTGGCCGCAATGTTTTCGCGGAACCGGGCTGCCGTCGCCGCCGGCATATAGGTGCTCCGGCAATAGCCGCAGACGGAAAGGCCGGCATCACGCATCTGCCTGGCTATTCCCGCGATATCGCCGCCTTCGATCTCTTTCCGCCACGGAGCAATGCCGCCGAAGCCCGCCCGCGCCACGGCCTCAATGACTTCGGCGATGGGTGCCTGGAATCCAAGCGTCGCCGTATTGATGGCATAGGCCCTCAGGTTCTTGCCGAGATCACGCACCATAAAGCGCCAGCAACTGCTTCATGCGCCGCACCGCAAGATCGGGCTTGCGCAACAACCCCGCCTGGTCGGCCAGTTTGAAGGCCTCGGTGAAATAGGGAAGCGGCCTCGCACTCTGCGCGCCATTGACCATGATGAAATGATCCTGGTGGCCGTTGAGCCAGGCGAGAAACACAATGCCCGTTTTGTAGAACTGCGTGGGCGAACGGAAAATCAGCCGCGACAAGGGCACGGTCGGATTCATCAAAGCGTTGTAACGTTTCACGTCACCTTCGGCCAAAGCGGCCAGGGCTGCGGACGCCGCAGGTGCAATCGCTGCAAAGATGCCGAGCAGTGCATGGGAGAAACCTTCCTTGTCACCCTTGATGAGGGCGGGATAATTGAAATCATCGCCCGTGTACATTTTGACAGATGCCGGCAAGCGTTGCCGCATCATCACTTCCTTCGTGGCATCGAGCAGCGAAATCTTGATGCCATCGACCTTTGCGGCATTGGCCGAAATCATGGCCAGACAAGTTTCCATGTTGCGCGCGAAGTCGCCGCTGCCCCAGTAATCGGCCAGCGCCGGGTCAAACATCTCGCCAAGCCAATGCAGCACCACAGGCTGGTCGGCCTCGGCCAGCACGCGGGAATAGACTTTCACATAGTCTTCGGGCGATTTGGCCACGCGCACCAGCGCCCGGCTGGCCATCAGGATCACCCGGCCATTGAGTTTTTGCACGGCATGCAATTGTTCGAGATAGGCGCTCACCACATCATCGACATTGCGCGCATCAGCGGGCTTCAATTGGTCGGTGCCCACACCCGAAGCGGTCAGACCAGCGCGTTTGCCCGCCGCCCTGAGGGAACGCCTGATCAATTCGTGGGCCGCCGGCCAGTCCAACCCCATGCCGCGCTGTGACGTATCCATGGCCTCGGCTATGCCAAAGCCCTGATCAAGCAAATAGCCGCGAAACGCCAATGTCTTGTCCCAGTCGATGGCAGGCCGTGCCATTGGGTCGCTCGCGGCAAAAGGGTTCGCCACCACATGGGCCGCCGCAAACGCGATCCGGTTGAAAGGTGTCTTGGGGGCCTTCGCAACAATAGGCGTGCCCCGCAAAACATAACCGGCCATGCCACCCTTGGCGTCGGGTAGGGTGATTTTCATCTCAATACCTCACCGTCAATAGCCCGCCGTCGGCCAGGATCACCTGGCCTGATGTATAGGGAAGAAGGCCGCTGGCCAAGGTGACCGCAATGCGCGCCACTTCGTCGGGCGTGCCGAAACGCTTGATGACTGTGAGGCCGCCCTCAATCAGCGCATCATACCTGGCTTTCGACGGGGCCGTCATGTCGGTCTCGATGAAACCCGGCTGGATTTCATAAACGCCGATGTCCTCGTTGCTCAACCGGCTGGCGAAAAGCCTGCTCGCCATCGAGGCACCGGCCTTCGACACGCAGTATTCGCCACGCGTGATGGAGGCAGCCTGGGCATTGGCCGAAGTGATGGTGATGATCGAACGGTGGCATTCCGTCACAGTCGCGCGCACCCGCCGGGCAAAGGCTTGCGTGAGAAAGAAAGTGCCCCGCGTGTTGACGGCGAGGCAGTGGTCAAAGCTTTGCGGTGTGACTTCGAGAAGATCGCCCCGCGACAGGACCGAAACACCGGCATTGTTGATGAGCGTCGTCAACGGACCAAGCGCTGCTGCCGCCTTGTCGAGCAGTGCTTCATGGGTTGCAAGATCAGCAATGTCAGCCACGATCGCCGTGGACTTCAGGCCCATGGCGGAAATCTCAGCGGCAACCGCCGTCAATTCGTCGGACGCCACGACATCGGCGACGGCCACATCATGGTTGGCCCGCGCCAGCGCAAGGGCGATGGCCTTGCCGATGCCCCGCCTTGCGCCGGTGACCAGTACCTGGCCCATCATGCTTTCTCCTCGATGCGGATCAATGTCTCCGGTGTGCAGACCAGCCGCAGAATCGTGTTGATGTTGAAGGCGAGCCGCTGCGCCCGCGCTTCTGGTGTCATCAAAGCGCGGCCATAGACAATCTCGCCGGTAAACTGGTTGGTGAGATAATGAAAGCCCACACCCGACAGGGTGATCAACACCTGGACGGCATCAAGA
>JANNFZ010000023.1:0-3527 GCA_031380375.1 Hyphomicrobiales bacterium | reverse complement strand
GCTTGATGTCAAACGCCTGATGACCCTGACCATGCGGGCCAGTGATGCTGAAGTTCTGCACGCGCTGGACGAGACGGGTGTGGCGCATCTTGGGATGTCACGTGTTGACGCCTTGTCGGGTGGCGAATTGCAGCGCGTGCTGCTGGCCCGGGCGTTGTTGCGGAAGCCTGAATTGTTGGTGTTGGACGAGCCCGTGCAAGCTGTCGATTTTCATGGCGAATTGAAACTCTACGAACTCATCTCCGGCATTCGCAAGGCGCGGGGTTGCGGCATTCTCATGGTCAGCCATGACCTCCACATGGTGATGGCCGAGAGCGATCATGTGATCTGCCTCAATGGCCACATCTGTTGCGAGGGTGCGCCCACAGCCGTGCAGAAGGATCCGGAATTCGCCAAGCTCTTTGGCCCGGCGGCGGCGCAGATGATTGCGGCTTACGCCCATCATCACGACCACGACCATGAAAGCCGCGATCACGGCCACTCCCACAAACACGGGGGTCATTGATGCTTGAGATAATAGTGGAACCGTTTTTTCAACGCGCGGTGATGGCGGGCCTTGCCGTGGCGCTGATTGCCGGGCCAATTGGCTGTTTCATTGTCTGGCGGCGCATGGCCTATTTTGGCGAGACGCTCGCCCATGCAGGTTTGCTGGGCGCTGGCCTTGGATTGTTGTTCAATGTCAGCATTGCGATAGGTGCTATCGTGGTGGCGGTGTTGCTGTCTTTGATGCTGCTCGCCCTCAAGCAACAGAAACAGTTGGCCGTCGATACCATCCTCGGCATTCTCTCGCATACGGCCTTGGCACTCGGTGTGGTGGTCATTGGTCTTGTCACCGGGGCGGTCACCGGCCATCTTGATATTCTGTTTGGCGACGTGCTCACCGTGTCACGCAAGGATGTGATCGAAGTCTGGGTGGTTGCACTCGCTGCATTGGCCCTGTTGGCCTATCTGTGGCGCGACATGATTGCCATTGCAGTGCATGAGGATTTGGCAAAGGCCGAAGGAATCAATGTGCGGCGCGCCGAACTGGTGTTCATGCTGCTCATCGCCTTCGTGACAGCGATCTCCATGAAAATCGTTGGACTGCTGTTGATTACAGCCTTGACCGTCATTCCGGCGGCGGCAGCGCGGCGCTTGACAGCGACGCCGGAAGCGATGGCGCTGGTCAGCATCGGGCTGGCGGCCCTGGCGGTTGTGGCCGGACTCCTGATGTCGGCGGGCTTTGGCACCGTGGCGGGGCCATCAATCGTGTTGTCGGCGGGGCTGCTCTTTGTCTTGACCTTGCTGAAGCGGCGGAGCACTTGAGCTCGATGAATTTCTCGGTAACAGCGCACAGGCGACAGTCGGTCGCTGTCAAAGTTGGTGGTGTGCAGGTCGGCGGTGGCGCAGCCATTGTCGTGCAGTCCATGACCAACACCGACACAGCGGACGCCGTTGCCACGGCTGACCAGGTGGCTGAACTTTTTCTGGCGGGTTCCGAACTGGTGCGCATAACAGTGGACCGAGAAGATTCTGCTGCGGCCGTTCCGAACATCCGCGAGCGCCTTGTGAAAAAAGGTTTGCATGTGCCGTTGATCGGTGACTTCCACTACAATGGTCATCACCTGCTGTCGCAATTTCCCGCTTGTGCGGCGGCACTCGACAAATACCGCATCAATCCCGGCAATGTCGGCTTCAAGGACAAGCAGGACCGCAATTTCGCCGAAATGATCGAAATAGCGCTCCGCAACAACAAGCCCGTGCGCATCGGCGTCAATTGGGGTTCGCTCGACAATGCGCTTCTGACGCGTCTGATGGACGAAAACGCAAAATTGCCTGAACCGCTTGATGCCCGCGCCGTCATGCATGAGGCGGTGGTGCAGTCTGGTCTCATCTCGGCGGTCCGCGCCGAGCAATTGGGATTGTCCCGCGACCAGATCATCATCTCCGCCAAATGTTCCGAAGTTCAGGACTTGATCGCAGTTTACCGGCTGTTGGCGGCACGTTGTGACTATGCGCTTCATCTTGGCCTGACCGAGGCCGGCATGGGTTCGAAGGGCATCGTTGCGTCGACGGCGGCCCTGTCGGTTCTGTTGCAGGAAGGCATTGGCGACACGATCCGCATTTCCCTGACGCCGGAACCCGGTGGCGACCGCACGCGGGAAATTATTGTTGCGCAGGAAATCCTGCAAACCATGGGGCTTCGGGCCTTTGCGCCCATGGTGATTGCCTGCCCGGGCTGCGGCCGCACGACCTCGACTGTGTTTCAGGAATTGGCGCAGGACATCCAGACTTACGTTCGTGCCCGCCTGCCGGAATGGCGCAAGTCCTATCCCGGCTTTGAGACACTGCAACTCGCGGTCATGGGCTGCATCGTCAACGGTCCCGGTGAATCAAAGCATGCCGACATCGGCATTTCGCTGCCGGGCACCGGGGAACTTCCCGCCGCACCCATTTACATCGATGGCAAGAAGGTGAAAACCCTGCGCGGCGAAAACCTGTCGGGGCAGTTCAAGGACATTGTTGAAAACTATGTGAAGACGCGGTGGGGCTGAGCGCATGACTGGCGCCATTACGGTCAAACAGTTCCTCAACCAAGCGGATGAGCACCTGCGCATTGGCGACATCATCCTGTCGCGCAGCCCGACCTTCATGAGTTGGCTCATCCGCTTCACCACCGGCAGCGCCTTCAGCCATGCGGCCTTGGTGTTCCAGGCGGCAAAGCCCGAGGAGGGCTTCAACAACACATTCCTGCTCGAAAGCGTGCGCGAGGGCGTTGGACTGTCAAATCTCGGTGAATATATCGGCGGCAGACGGCCACGTTCAGAGATCGCCATATTGCGCCTTGAGGGTGAGGGGCTTGACGAAGCCTTTTTCAAGAAGGTGCGTGGGCTCATGCTTGATCGTGTGAAGTCGGGCTATGACTTCAGCCGTGTCATGCGCATGGGCCTGTCCACGGCTTTTGGTTTTCGTCTTGGTTGGTCAACACTTCGCAAGGGTACACCCCGCTCCATGAAAGACGCTGTGGTGCGGACGCGGGCGCGCCTGCATAAATGGATTCCCCCGCAATTCATCTGCTCGGGTTTCATTCAGTATGGTCTGCTGAGGGCAGCCGAACTTTCCGGCATTGCGACGGATGTCGTGTTGAAGGATGGACTTTCACCCTATGACCGGGACGGCATTCTGGCGGTGACACCAGAGGACGTGGCGCGGTCATCGCGGGTGACCTGGCGGTTTGTGGCGCGGCGCGGCTGGGTTCATCGCGTCACAAACTATGGAGAGGCAATGCGGCTGTTCTAGCGCTGCCTGGAAACAACAAAATTTGCCGTCTCGCGCAACAAATCTGCTTCCGTGCCAAAAACCTTCAACGCCGCAATGGCTGCTTCGACATGCCGGTCCGCCTCCTGCTTGGCACGAGCGAGTCCAAGAAAATCCACAAAGGTTGCCTTGCCGAGTTTGATATCTTTGCCCGTCGCCTTGCCGAGCGTTTCAGGTGACGATTCAACATCTAGGATGTCATCGGCAATCTGGAAGGCAAGGCCAATATG
>JANNFZ010000588.1:0-2527 GCA_031380375.1 Hyphomicrobiales bacterium | reverse complement strand
GCGGCCGGCAACAGAACTTCGCAAGCCATCAGGGTGAGCGGCTCTGGAAGCACGGGGGTCTGGGGCTGCTTTAACTGGAATCAAGCGCTCTGGGGACCTTGAGAGATTCCATCGACTTTCTGCAGTGCGAGTATGTCAAGGCGCCGCCGATTTTCGCCGCGCGGGTAAGCAACGGCGCCCTTGTTCCTTGTTATAGGAGACATCGATGCAACGCATTGAGTTACGATCGTTGCGGACCGGGCCTGTATCTCGTCTGATTGGAGCAGCTCACGCTGTGCTGTTAGCACTCGTGGCGATCGCCACATCAGTTGGCGCGCAACCTATTACAGGCTCGCTCACCGGGGTGAGCTCAGCGCCGAACCCGCAACCAGTGACCAATCCGCCGGCGATCCAGAGAGGGTTCGCGAGGCACGACACGCTAGAAGAACGCGAAATCTTGATCGGGGCTCGAGCCGCCAAACTGACCGCCAACCCTCCAAAGGAGGTGGCGCCGTTGCCACAACAATTTGTCGCGCCACGCGAATTGCGCATTCCGTAAAAAGGATTCCATGACGCTGTCAGGGAAAGCAATCTATGCGTTGGTTTGCGGCCTCGCTGTCTTGGCATGGCCAGACTTGACAACCAATGCTCGGGCGGCCAGTCCGACCCTGGTTGTGCAACCAGGCGTGACGGCGCCCGCTTCGATTGCCGAATTGGCGCGCGCGCTCAAGTACGACGTCAATCTCATCTACGAGTACGTCTATACGAACATCGATTACAGCCCTACTTATGGCGTCAAGAAAGGCGCACTGGGAACGATCCTCGACGGCAAGGGGAATGACTTCGACCAGGCCGCGTTGATGGTGGCGCTTTTACGGCAGTCTGGATACACCGCGAGTTACGTCAAGGGAAGAATTCGGCTGTTTCCGGCGCAGCTAAAAAACTGGCTTGGGGTCGACGATGTAAGCCCCTGCCCGATCTACGACATGCTGACCTATGGGGGTATTCCCTTCACCATCGCCATTTCGCCTGGCCCACCGCTCAATTGCACAACAACAACCCTGGGCTACGTTGACATGGATCATGTTTGGGTGTCTGTTACCGGTGGTTCGTTAGGTGCAAGCACATATGTTTACGATCCAAGCTTTAAAGCACGTACGACGCTCTCTAGCGGGATCAGTTTGGGCTCCATCATGGGCTACACCCGATCCGGATTTCTTGCGAGTGCGGGCGGAACCATAGGTATTAGTCCGCCTTCGATTCAAAACCTCAACCGCACGAATTTGCGAGTTGCGCTGGACAGCTATGCCAATAATCTTGTGGCCTATATCCGGAGCAACATGCCGACTGCCACGCTCAATGATGTAGTGGGCGGCAATTACGTGCAACCTTTGTCACAACCCTATTCGCCGTTCACAAGCCTACCGTATCAGGCGCCGGGCAGTTCGCAGACAGTCTGGAGCGGTGATATTCCGAATGCCTACCGCGGTACGCTGCGCATCCAGATCGGCGGCATCGACCAAACCTATTATTCCGATCAGATCTACGGCCATCGCTTGACCATCGCCTATGACTCGAACAGTCCGCCGCGCCCGGTCCTCTATCTAGACGGAGCGGTACAGGGGACGGGGATGGGCAATGCGACCCTTATTTCCTACACGGTGGATTTGCCGATTTGCTTTCCGACCAGCGGAAGCGCCAGCCCAGGGTGCGGCTCCTCTGGCGGGATCAACTACACGAACGAATTCGGGTTCACGAACAATCTCAAGGCGTCCCCCGTCGCGGGCTACACCTACGCCATTGTCAACGGCTGGGACTATAGCGGCCGAGGGATGCTGGAATTACATCGCCGCCAGTTGCAAGCCAATCAATCGGCCGGAGCGAGCGCGTCCTCGGAGGCTGTGCTCGGTGAGGCGCTGAACATGGTCGGTTACGCATTGCTAGCCCACCTCTCGTCGCTCGCCGATCTTAACGACAGGATCATCGGTTCAAAGCTGGTCACGCATTACGCCATCGGCGTGGTCGGCCAGGTCAGTGGCCCGTACATTGATATTCCAGGTGTAGTTGTCGGCGTCTCAAGTCTGACCAACGACACCAACCGCGGCGAGACCGCGTTCTACAGCTATGCGGGCCACGGAAGCGCGTTCGAATGGGGCGTTCTGGACCAGAATTTTCTGAAAGCAAACATCGGGGCGGTCTCGACGGTCAAGTTGATCGACATCGCCAACAGCAATGGGTTGGTGCTCTACAACGCCGACGTTTCGAACTGGACCACCGTTCAAACATTGCTGTCGGGCTATTCCAGTCCGGACCTTACGGCAATCGGTGGGTACATCGGGGCCGGGTTCAAAGTGATTCTGCCGCAGCAGGGAAACATCACGCAGGCGGGTTGGACGGGTGTCGGCTACCTTGGATTCCAGTCGAGTCTTATTGGAGTGAACCAGTTTGCCTACGGGATTTCATCCAATCTGAAGGGGGGCTTCACCGACGACAACTTTGCTTCGGCATTCGTGCCTCCCCCCGTCGAGGCAACTTCCATAGTTCTCCC
>JANNFZ010000583.1:0-2022 GCA_031380375.1 Hyphomicrobiales bacterium | reverse complement strand
CTTCGAAACGCACGTCCGGGTCTTCCGAAATGCCGGTCTCGTCGTTCGAGATGGCGACAACGGCGACATTGTACTTGGCGACCAGCGGCAGGATGGCTTCGAGCTTCTCTTCCTCGCCGGTGACCGAATTCACCAGCGGCCGGCCCTTGGCGGTTTCAAGACCGGCTTTCAGTGCCGAGGTGACGGATGAGTCGATGCACAAGGGAATGTCGGTGATCGACTGGACGATCTCGAGTGTCTGGCGCATCAGCGGCGGTTCGGATTCGTTGGGGTTCACCGCGGTCACGCCGGCATTGATGTCGAGGATATGGGCACCGGCGGCAATCTGGGCGAGCGCGTCCTTGATGACCGAGTCGAAGTTTCCGGCCTGCATCTCGGCGGCGAGCTTCTTGCGGCCGGTCGGATTGATGCGCTCGCCGATCACCGTGAAAGGCCGGTCGAAGCCGATGATGTGCTGCTTGCTGGCGGATGCAACGAGCGTGTGAGTCATAGGGCTTTGCCTCCATTGGCAATGAGAGTCTTGAGGATTTCGCTGGTGAAACGGGTTTCGAAATCGGTCCTGGCCTTCTCGACTTCGGCGGCAAGATCGTCCCCCACCACGACGGGCTCGGAGCGGCGCCAGTCGGCCAGGTAGTCGTCGCTGTTGGTGGCCTGCCCACGCATCGCCGCCATGTCGATCGCCTCCATGAAGCGGTTGTCGAGCATGCGCTTTTCCTCTTTGCGGCCGATCTTGACCGAGACGGCGGAAGGAATGTCGCGCCAATAGGTGACGATGAGATTTGCCATGATGGCAATCTCTATGCCCGGTTCCGCCAACGGCAGATAGCCTGAAAACGACATGTCCGAAGGACGGATCGGCGGTGGATTGCCGTAGGTAACAACCTGCTCCCAAAAGACCCTATTGTTGGGATCTTGAATTTTACTGCTTTCTGGTTCTCAAGGTCGAGCGCCCGAGAAGCAATGCTGCTAAAGCTCCGCCAATAGCGCCCAAGACGGGAACCATTGCTCTTTCGGAGGCCCCAGACACGTAAAGACCGACAACTGCAAGGAGAAATGGACCCAAAAATGAACCCACAAATGAACCAAACACACCCAGTATAATGGCCAATATGTAACCCATAGGATCATCTTTTGGTCCAGGCAATGCAAGCTTTCCCAAGACACCCAGCATAAAACCTATCAATACAAACCAAGTCATTTCGAATTCCCTTCTCCCTTTCCAAGAGAGTCGATACACAATGTCAAAACACTACACTTCGACGGGCATAGAGCAATATTGTGAAAAGCGCCCGAGCGACAAGTTACCCATGATTGATATAGTGTTAGCAGGATGGCGATTTATCATTTGTGAAGCCAAGGCAGTGAAGATCGCGGGCTGTTATCGTGCATATTGTGCTGCAGTTCCGCTACAAACAGCCATGCAACTTGAATGCGATATAGTGTAGTGATCAGGACTGTTGTTTGTTCTTGACCACCCGGCTGTAAATCCACAGCAGGATCATGGCGCCGACAATTGCGGAAATCCAGTTGCCATTTTCGGAAGGCTCGAAAAAGCCAACCGCCTGGCCGAGAAAAGTGCCGACGAACGAGCCGACGATCCCTAAGATGGCGGTCAGCACGAAGCCCTTGGGCTCATTGTCGCCGGGCATCAGGAATTTGGCGATGACGCCGATGACCAGGCCGAAAACGATGGTCCAGATAATGCTCATGTGAATCCCTCAAGGCTTTGCTGGTCGAATTACTACACGCCAGCCGCGCGCCAGGCAACGGGAGGTTCTTGCAATGTCGATTGCACACGATATTTCCGGATTTACCGTCTCCGCCTTCGCCAGCCACGCCAACTTGCCGCTAAAATCATCGAGAAGAATGCCGATTACATTCTCGCGCTGAAGGGCAATCAGGGGACCTTTGGCGAGGATGTCGATGTCTTCGCCCAAGAGCAGCAGGCCTGGAAAGACAAGGATACGACAATTAGCACGGACGAAACCGTGGACGCCGGTCACGGCCGCATCGAGATGCGGG